>WHSM01000168.1 GCA_009380105.1 Micromonosporaceae bacterium | reverse complement strand
GCCCCTCCGGTCGACTGCGCTCCGCCCGTCTCCAGCACATCGGCGTACGCCGTGCCGGTGAGCGCGACGGCGAGCAGCACCGGAAGGATCCAGATCTTCCTGCGCATCAGGGTGAGCCCTCCCCCGTTGTCGTGGTGTTCATGGTCGACATCGAGCATCGGGCGTCGACGAAAAGCCGCCGCAAGAGCCGGGTTCGGGGAATGTAAGAAGGATTCGGACGCGCGAACACTGCTGGCGTCGGCGGGCGGTCGGTTGCGGCCCCGACGCGATGCGCCACCATGGCAAGGCCTACTGGGGCGCCTGCGGTCTCCCTTGTGCGCGCTGAGTCACCGGCGGGCATCCGACCGCGTACATCCGCCGGGACGTTCGTCTGCGTAGCCGATCAATTACAGCAACCTGACGCAGTCGTCGCCACAGTCATGTCGCTACGCCAAGGTGCTGTCGGACTGCGAGCTGCGGTGGTCTTCGATCAGCCACCAGGCCATCCTCTGTGCGCGGCGGGCAGCGTGGGTGTCACCCTCAGCCGCGGAGATGATCGAACCTTTCATCAGTATGTGCCAGGACCGGGCAAATCCATCGGGGTCGTCTAGTCCGGCTTCGGCGGCCCAGTCATGAACGATCCCGCGGATGTTGGCCAGGTAGTCGATGCAGGCGCGCCCCACCCGGTGCTCGGGCCCCATCTCCAGCAGCACGTTGATGAAAGAGCACCCGTTGAAGTCGTCCCGGCGTGCGAACCATTCGTCGAACACGTCGAAGATCGCCAGCAGCTGCTCCAGCGGCGTGCTGCCACGCGCACGGGCTCCCGCCTCGACCAGGCCCCAGGTCCACTCGCGCTCGCGACGCTGCAGGAAAGCGAGCACCAGGTCGTCCTTGGACGGGAAGTGCCGGTAAAAGGTGGCCTTGGCCACTCTGGAGGAGGCGACGATCTCGTCTACGCCGACGGCGCGGATCCCGCGCCGCGCGAACAGGTCGTAGGCGGTGGCCAGGACGCGCTCACGCGCCCTGGTGAGGCCATCCACTGAGGTGCCAGTTGCCATTGCGGCCATTCCACTCTTGAGCGAGGCCAGGTCCAGGCCTCGACGTCATGGTATACCGGTGAACGACAACAAGACAGACAGGTCTTGCTCTTTTCTGGAGAAGGCCCTAGGCTAACGTCACCGCTTCTGTCGCGTCGTAAACGCCCGGCGCTGTCTCGTGGAGGCGGAGGCGCTCAAGACGTGGGCGCTGGGGAGAAGTGACTGGCCCGTATGGGCTCGCACGACTCAGCCGAAGTGCGCGGCGCAGTTTTCTTTCCGGTGCGGCCCCGGTCGGGGCCGGCCGACGCCGCCCAGCGCCCCGGGAGCAGCCATGGATCTTGTTGATCAGTCAACGTCTCCGGCGTCCATTGCCACCGCGACATCACACGCTCCACGGTCTGTGAGCGATCACCGAGCAACGACGACCGGCTCCCGTTCAGCCAGGGACATTCCCGCACGGGCTGGGATCCTGCTGGTGCGGCTGGCGGATCTCCCCGAGCAGCATCCGGATCGGGCTCGGGTGCGGGAGCGGGTGATCGAGTTGTGCCTGCCCCTCGCGGAGCATCTTGCCGGACGGTTCCGCAACCGAGGCGAGCCGCATGACGACCTGTGTCAGGTCGCCGCCATCGGGTTGATCAAGGCGGTCGACGGCTACGACCCCGCCCGAGGTGTGGCCTTCTCCAGTTACGCCATCCCCACCATTGTCGGGGAGATCAAGCGGCACTACCGAGACAAGGGCTGGAGTGTGCGGGTGCCCCGCGCGCTGCAGGAACTCAAACTTGACATCACCAAAGCCGTGTCCGAACTCACCCAGAAGCTGCAACGCTCACCCACGGTCACTGACATCGCCAGGCGCCTGGGCCGCAGCGAGGAGGACGTGCTCACCGGCCTGGACGCCGCGAACGCCTACAGCGCCATGTCACTGAACGCCCCAGCGTCCGAGCAGCAAGGGTCTGGGACCGCCGTGGTGGACCTGCTTGGTGAGCACGACGCTGGCATGGCCAGCGTGGAGGACCGCGCCACACTGCGGCCTCTGATCGCCCAACTTCCAGAACGAGAGCAGCGGATCATCGCACTGCGGTTCTTCGGCAACCTCACCCAGTCCGAGATCGCCGAGAAGATCGGCATCTCTCAGATGCACGTCTCACGGCTGCTGACGCGCTCGCTGCGCCAGCTCCGCGAAGGCGTGCCCGCTGACCACTGACGCATGGAGACACGCCATGGACTTCACGATCACACAACGCAACCGCGACGACGGCGCCGCTCATCTGATCCTCGCTGGTGAGATCGATCTCGCCGTTGCCGATGAGGTGCGCCAAGCCATTGTCGACGCGATCCTGGCCCACCCGGTCGCCGGCGTGGTGGTGGATCTGGACCAGGTGACGTTGCTGGGCTCCACCGGAATATCGGCCCTCGTCGCCGGGCGCCAGAAGGCGATCGAAACCGACACCGGCTACCGGGTCATCAACCCCCACGGCGTCGTCCGCAAGGTTCTGGCGATCACCGGCGTGCTGCCGACGCTTGTGTCGGACCCGGGCACGTCAACCAGTCTCCCCAGGTGACCCACGGTTTGGTGGCGCTACCCAGCTCCGGACCGGTTGTCGGGTGATTCTCGGGTGCTCCCGGCGCTATGTCCGGGTCGGGCGTTGTCTTCACTGGTGACGAGACGTTCGGCGAGTTCGCGGAGCTTGATGTTGTGGTTCTGGGAGGCCCGGGCGAGCAGTCGGAACGCGCTGTCAGTGGTGATGTTGTGGCGTTCGGCGAGGATGCCGGTGGCCTCACCGATGCGTTGCCGGGTAACAATCGCTTGCGACAACTGCGCCTGCTCGCGGGCTTCGGCGGAGGCGACGGCGGCGTGCGCGGCGAGGATGCGGCCGATCTCCCGGGCGTCAGCGTCGAAGGCGTGAAGCTCGCTGGAAAACAGGTCCAACGCCCCGAGGGTGTACTCGTGGGTGAACAGCTGAAAACTCAAGGTGCTGCGCACCGCGGCCTCGACGGCCCGGGCGGCAAAGCGCGGCCAGCGTTTCTCCACGGTCAGGTCATCGATCTGCACGATGAACTTGTCCCAGATAGCGTCCAGGCACGGCCCTTCGCCCAGCTGGGTTTGGAGTTCGTGAATCTCTCGCGCGGTGGAGTCTGAGGCGGCGGGCGTGTCGATGCGGCCTCCACGGTGAATCAGCGACACCCCTGCGGACTCGCAGCCGTCAATCGTGGAGACCGCCAGCCGGCACACCTGCTGAAGCGTTTCGTCGACACCATCGCGGGCCTGCAGGTCTCGGGCGATCTCGGCGAACCACTGCGCGAGGCCGGTGTCCGGGTCGGGCGCCATGGTGATCTCCTTCGTGCCGAGCAGCCCGACCACCATGAGCGGCCAGCTGGGCTCCCACGCCAGGATACTTCCGAACGGACGTCTCTCCGCCCCAAGTCGCGATCCGGCGGGTTGGCGATGAGGTCGTCGAGCGGCGGACCCGGCATACCGCTTCAGCTCATGCTGCAAACGCATGCCCATGCACGGACGCATACGCGGCATGCGGCATGCGGCATGCGGCATGAGCACAGGCTCGCACGCGGCCCACCCGCCGCATACTTCGCGAGACCTTCTGGCGGATTCAAGGACTCGCACGAGCTCAGGGAAGCGCGGAGTTCGGCCGCCGGCAATCGTGCGAGCCTCGGCTACCGGCCGTCCCCGGCGCCCGGCGCCCGCTGCCGCTCCCATTCCTCCCGGTCGAGCGCGTACTCGACGTCTCCGTGCTCGTCGCCGGGGATTCGGTACGGCCAGTCCGCGTGAAACACCCGTGCCAGCCGAAGGCCGGACTTCTCCATCACGCGTCGCGAGGCCGTGTGCACAACCATGGTCTCGGCCAACACCCGCCGCACACCCTGCTCAGCGAACCGCTTGTCGATCAACGCCCGGCAGCCCTCCGTGGCGTACCCCTTGCCCCAGGCCGACCGGCGAAGCCGGTACCCCAACTCCGGCTCGTCAGCGGCATGCCCCTCACCCGGCCGGAAGTGAAACCAGCCCAGGAACTCCCCGGTCGCCTTCTCCTCGGCTGCCCAGAACCCCAACCCCGGCGACTCCACGTAATACCTCAGCCACCTCGGCAGGATCACCCGCTCGACGTCCTCCCGCGACGTCGGTTGTCCGCCAGTGATGAAATGCATGACCTCAGGGTCGGCGTCGAGCCCGACAAGGTTGTCAACGTCCCCCTCCGTGAACTCACGAAGCACCAGACGCTCAGTCTCGAGATAGCACACGCCCACCACACCATCATCCCGCGCCGACGACAAGCACCGCATCCGATATCCGAACTCACCAGCGCTCAGTCTCGGCCCATCCAGGCCACGTCGACCTCGCTGTCCTCGGCGTCGGCCAGCGTCAACCATGCGGACGCGTGCTCATCGCTGACCAGACGGCCGCCGGCGGCGATCGCCGCCGCGACACGCGCCTCTGCCTGGTCGTGCGGCATCCAGACGTCGACGAGCACCGGCTCGTGCTGTCGGTCTCACGGCGCGCCTTCTCCCATCTGTGCTCGGGTGACCGAAGTCCGTTGAGCCGCCGGGAGATGAAGGTGTTGGAACTCGCCGCGCACGCCATGAGCAACTCGCAGATTGGCGCCAGGCTCTACATCGCCGAGGGCACGTGCACCCACGATGACCATTTACCCGCGCCGCGGCGCGGACGGACGTGGTAGAGCCGCAGCCGCACGAGCGGTCACCGTCGTGCTGACACCTTACTCCCAGACCCGGGAGTGCCTCTCAAAAGTCTCGGTGTCGCTGTGCCGGGGAATCACGCACAGGAGGTGACCGCCTGGAGCCTGCAGCGTGCGACAGTCGAGCCACCGGCTGATCTCGACAGCCCCGAGGCCGACAAGCCGCGCCGTCTCCGCCTCTACATCATCAGCCTCGATATCCAGGTGGTAGCGAGGCCGATCATCGACCGCCTGCACCGCCGTGACAAGGTCTGGGAACGCCCCCGGGAGGGAGATGAACTCCTCTTCGCCTAGGACTGGCCGTGCCGGCGCTCCCAGCGCCGCCGACCAGAACGTGGCGGCGGCGGGCGCTTCGTCGCTTGCCACGTCGATCAAGAGAGTCGAGAGCCGGCTGCGATGCACCGCTGCACCGTAACAAGAACCAGCCTCGCCACCGGCAGCCGACCCAAGGACAGCGCCCGCCGAGGTCTCGTGCCCCACGGATGGTGCGGCGCCGAACGAATTGTCGTGCCGCCAATCTCGCGCCGACTACGATGACCTCACCGATCTCGGAGCGGCCCGCGCACCGGCCACGACATTGAAGGTTGCATGTCCGAACAGACTCCTCGGGAGCAGCTGATCGCGGCTGTCATGGCGGAGGTGGCCGCGTTCCAGGACGGCACCGACGAGGTCGACGAAGCCGCGGCCGCGAGGCTGGGCCTGAACCGAACCGACCTGCGGTGCCTCAGCATCCTCAGCCGCACCGGACCGCTCACGGCGGGTCAGTTGGCCACCGCGGCCGGCCTCACCGCTGGCGCGATCACGACAGTGGTCGATCGGCTCGCCCGCGCCGGTTACGTGCAGCGGGTACGCGACGAACAGGACCGCCGACGCGTGACGGTGGAGGTCACCGAGGAGGCGGCGGCCAGGTTCGACGAGATTTGGGGGCCGGTCGGTCAGGCGTCGTACCAGAAGCTGTCCCGCCGCAGCGACGCCGAGCTGCGCGCGATCCGGGAGTTCCTCCAAGAGGGCAGGAAGCTCCAGATGGAGCACGCGGCGCAGATTCGCGACGACGCCACAGCAGCGACGAGCACCCGGCGCGGGGCGGACTCATGAGTCGCCCCACACCATGCTTGCGCCGCTGTGCCCGGTCTGGAAGAGCCACCACCCGGTAGCGCCGGCCAGGCCGAGGAGCGCGGCCGTCAGTAGCGCCACCACAACGACGGGGAGCCGACCCCCGGCCCCCCGGACCGCTCGACCTGCATCAGGCCGAACGACGTCGCGGCGAGCGCGAGGGGCAGCAGCAACAGGGTGCGGGCATACGCCGCGTGGGCGTCCAGCTGTTCAGCGAGGCCCGGAGCAAGAGCGCCGCGCTCAGCGAGCCGCCGCCGGAAAGCCTCTCCGCTCTCCCGCGCGACGGCCACGGTGAGCGGCGCCGCCACGGCGAGCCCGGCGAGCGCCCAGTCCACCCGGTTACGCGCGAAGGGCAGCAGCGCGTAACCGACGGCGACGACGATCAGCGACGGGACCAGGACCACCGGGGCGTGGACCCAGAGCGGGTGGGTGGGCAGGCCCAGGATCTCTTCGAACACCGGGTCCCCCTGCTATGCCGGAAGCGGCGCGAGGCTCGTCGCGCGCCGCCACATCAGCCGCGCCACGGCGAGCATCCAGAAGTCCAGCACCAGGACCGTCAGCACGAAGAGGTTCATGGGCAGCACGTCGAACCCCGCGAAGTTGGTCGCCCCGACGACGAAGGCCAGCCCGCCCGCGGCAATGCCGACCCACCCGAGCCACGACGGGTAGTGCGGGTCGAGCACGAGGGCGATCCCGTACAGCAGGAACGGCAGTCCCAGCAGCAGCGCGACATAGAGCGGGAACATCCCCGCGGTGGCCAGCAGGAGCAGCGTGCCGCGCTCCAGATGCACCGCCTGCTCCGCGCCGCTCGTCGCCGCCCACGCGTCGGCCACCTGCTCCAAGGCGGGTCCGTCGATGTTGTAGTGCCACAACAGCACGGCCAGGCCGAGTACGACGCTAAGCTGCCCCAGCCGGCCCGCCACCCACGCGGCGCCTCCGGTCAACGAGTGCCCCAACCCGCTGAGCGCGGCCGCCCACAGCATGAAACACAGCACGATGGCGAAGTGGTGCAGCGCCCACGGCCGCGTCGCGATGAAGGTCAGCACGGACTCGGTGGTCTGATTCGGAAGGTCACCGTGGAGCACGAACGCGATGACGTACCCGAGCGTGCCGACGAGCCCGCACACCGCGCCGATCCGCAGGAAGCTCACCTGGCGGTCCCGCAGCTCGCGGAAGGTGCCGTGTTGTTCGACGTCTTGCGTCATGTCGCTCCTCACCTCAACTGGGTCGCGCGGCCGATTGACTCGCACAGGTAATTAGTTTGAAATTCTTAAGGTTTAGCTGTCAAGAGATTTCCTTGAACTAACCCACCATCCGGCCGCGACAGCCCGCCGGTCACGATGGTGAACCGCGTCGATCACCCCGCCGGCCGTGACGCGCCGCTCTTCCTGCCGGCTTGCGGCAGCTCGTACACCCGCCGCCCGGTTGGCCTCCAGGTCGTGTGGACCTGGGTCGCGGGAATGCGACGTCGCCGAGCCGAGCGCGCGATGGCGGCGTGGCTCGTCACCAACGCGATCCTCGAGATCCGCCTCCTCGCCGGCCAGGGCCCGGAACACCTCCCCGCATCCATGAACCTGAGTTCGGTCAGTTGGGGCGTTCAGTATGAGCGGCGGGGCTGTGACCTGTGGTGATGGTTGCGTTGGTGGCTGATTTGAGGCACTAACGAGTGCCCTAGTCTCGGGTGGATGGCGTGGATACGGCGGGTCCGGACGGCGTCGGGGGCAACGGCCGTGCAGATCGCCGAGTACGTCCAGGGACGCCGGAAGATTGTTGCTCATGTGGGCTCGGCGCACACCGATGCTGAGCTCGGGATCCTGCTGGAACAGGCTCGACTGCTGCTGTCCGATGCCGGGCAGGCCGAGCTCGATCTCGGTGCGGAGCTGAGGCCGGCCAAGGCCGACCTGGTTGCGCCGGCGGTGGCCGGCAGGGCGCTGTTCGGTGAGGTCAGCGACGCGGGTTCTGGCGCTCACCGGGGGCGGGTGTGGCCGCCGCAGGTGCTGGCGACCTCGTTCGACACCCTCGCGGGTGTCTACGACGATCTCGGATTCGACGTCATCGGCGAGGAGACGTTCCGCGACCTCGTGATCGCCCGGATCGTCGAGCCCACCTCGATCCTCGACGTGGGCCGGGTCCTGACGGATCTGGGCCAGGCGTCGGCGAGCGAGAAGACGATGCGCCGCACCCTGGCCCGCTGCGTGAACCGCGGCTACCGCGACAAGATCGCCGCCGCGTGCTTCGCCCACGTTCTGGCGGAGGGTGATGTGTCGCTGGTGCTCTATGACGTGACCACGCTGTACTTCGAGGCCGAGAAGGAGGACGACCTGCGCAAGGTCGGGTACTCCAAGGAGCGTCGAGTCGACCCGCAGGTCGTGGTCGGGCTGCTGGTCGACCGGGGCGGGTTCCCCCTCGAGATCGGCTGTTATGAGGGCAACAAGGCCGAGACCGCAACGATCATCCCGATCGTCAAGCAGTTCGCCGAACGCCACGACCTGGCCGACATGGTCGTGGTCGCCGACGCTGGGATGCTCTCAGCTGCAAACTTGAAGGAGTTCGACGAAGCCGATCTGCGGTTCATCCTCGGGTCCCGGGCCACCAAGGCGCCGATCGATCTGGCATCGCACTTCCGCTGGCACGGTGACGCGTTCACCGATGGGCAAGTCATCGACACCCTGACCCCGAAGAACCGCCGTGTGATCGAGAACGACCCCATGCTCAAGGCCGAGCCGGCGTGGGACCCCGAGCAGCATCCCGCCTCGTGGCGGGCGGTGTGGGCCTACTCGACGAAAACAGCTGTCCGGGACAACAAGACGCTGACCTTGCAGGAGAACCGCGCCAGAGAGGTCATCGCGGGCGAGAAGGCCACCCGGACGCCGCGGTTGGTGAAGAACAGCAACGGCACGAAGACGCTCGACGAGGCCTCGCTCGCGCGAGCACGTCGGTTGGTTGGGCTGAAGGGCCACGTCACCAACATCGGTGTGAACCTGATGCCCGCCGGTGAGGTCATCGCGAGCTACCACGAACTATGGCGCGTGGAGCAATCGTTCCGGATGTCCAAGACCGACCTCCGGGCCCGGCCGATGTTCGTCCGCACCCGCGACGCGATCGATGCCCACCTGACCATCGTGTTCACCTCCCTGGCCGTGTCCCGAGAGGCCCAGCGGCGGACCGGGCTCGCGATCCGCAACGTCACACGACAGCTACGCCCGCTGCGCTCGGCCACCATCATCAGCAACGGCGCCGAACAGACGCTTCCGCCCATCGTCCCTGACGAGCAGCAAGCGCTACTCGACTCGATCACCGGCCGGAAACTCAGGCACTAAG
>WHSM01000231.1 GCA_009380105.1 Micromonosporaceae bacterium | reverse complement strand
TGGGGTGGCAGTCGTGGCGTTGCGCCCACAGGCTGGACCAGTCGAGCAGGATCGCCACCTCGGCGTCCACCGTGGAGCCCTTGATGTCAGCAAGCCGGCGCAGGTCGGCGCCGAGCCGCACCACCTCTCGCCACACTCTGGCACGGGTCCCGGCGTGCGGCAGCATCGCCGAGTGGAACTTCTCCGCGCCGGCCGCCGAGGCGCGCCACTGGAAGAACATCGCGCCGTCCGAGCCGCGTGCGACATGCGCCAGGGAGTTGCGGCGCAGCTGACCCGGTGTCTTCGCGATGTTGCGCGGCTGCCAGTTCACGGCGCTGGTGGAGTGCTCCATCAGCAGCCACGGGTCGCTGCCCGCGACGGAACGGGCCAGGTCCGCGGCGAACGCCAGGTTGATCTGGTTCTCGGGCTCCTCGGCGCGGAGATAGTGGTCGTTGGAGACCACATCCAACTCCGGCCCCCAAGCCCAGTAGTCGGCGTCCCAGAAGCCGCTGCCGGCCATCAGGTTGGTGGTGACGGGGGTGTCGGGGGACAGGCGGCGCAGCACGTCTCGCTCGGCCCGGTAGCAGGCGAGGAGCTCGTCGGAGCTGAACCGCTGGAAGTCGAGCGCCTGGGTGGGGTTGTGGAAGCTCGGGGTCGCGCGCGGCGGTTGGATCTGCTCCCAGGCGGTGTGGCGCTGCGACCAGAACGCGGCGCCCCACGCGGAGTTCAGCCCGTCAAGGTCCCCGTGCCGCTGCCGCAGCCAGGCGCGGAATGCGGCCGCCGAGGTGTCGCAGTGGCAGCGCGCGACGTGGCAGCCGTACTCGTTGTTGACGTGCCACAGGGCGAGCGCCGGATGTCCGGCGTACCGGCTGGCGAGCTGCTCGACCAGCCGGACCGCGGCGTCGCGGTAGCTCGGCGACGAGGGGCAGTACGCCTGCCTGCTGCCGTAGGTCAACCTCCGCCCGTCGGCGTCCACCGGCAGAGTCTGGGGGTACGCGTGCGAGAACCACGGCGGGGGTGAGGCGGTCGCGGTGGCGAGGTCGACGGCGATCCCGTGCTGGTGCAGCAGGTCGAGCACCCGGTCCAGCCAGTCGAAGGTGTAGCGCCCCTCCTCGGGCTCCAGCCAGGCCCAGGAGAAGACCCCGACGGTGACCAGGTTGACGCCCGCCTCGCGCATCAGCGCCACGTCTTCTCGCCACACCCGCTCGGGCCACTGCTCGGGGTTGTAGTCGCCCCCGTAACAGAGGCCGTCGACCCGGGGAACTGCTGAACGCATGCGTACAGACTCCGTCCGGATCAATCACAAGTCAACATGTTCCAACGTTGTAGAACCATAGCTCCCGGGGGCGTGCGTGCGCCAGGGGCAGCGGGGGCCTCGAGTAAGGCGGATAAAATGGTATAAACAGCCGCGAAACTTTCCCTTGACATCCCCGAAACCTCGCGGTCGAATGTGATGAGGTTTGCAGTTTCAAGTTAGATCCTGTTTAGTCCTGTGTTCCAGGAGGGTCTCATGTTCCAGCCCCCGGCCGGCGTGTCGCCGGCTTCGGTCTCCATCGATCGGCGGACGGTGCTGCGGGGCGCGCTGTTCGGCGCCGGTGCGCTCTCCGCGCCTGGCCTGCTCGTCGCGTGCGGCGGCGGCCCGGGCGGCGGCGACACCGTCAGCTTCGGCTCCAACTACTCCGACGCGGTGCCGAAGAAGGCGCTCGCAAAGGTGGTCAACGGGTTCGAGAAGTCGGAGAAGAAGACCGTGAAGGTGAACACGGTCGACCACAACACGTTCCAGGAGAACATCAACCGCTACCTCAAGGGCAGCCCGGACGACGCCTTCACCTGGTTCGCCGGGTTCCGGATGCAGTTCTTCGCCAAGCAGGGCCTCGCCACGGACATCTCGGACGTCTGGGGCGACATCGGCGGCGACTACGCCGGGGCGCTCAAGCAGGCGTCGACCGGCGAGGACGACAAGCAGTACTTCGTGCCGTTCTACTACTACCCGTGGGCGGTCTTCTACCGGAAGAGCCTGTGGCAGGAGCGCGGGTACGAGCCGGCGAAGAACCTCGACGAGTTCGTCGCGCTGTGCAAGCAGATGCGCTCCGACGGGCTGACCCCGATCGCCTTCGCCGACAAGGACGGCTGGCCGGCGATGGGCACCTTCGACTACCTCAACATGCGGATCAACGGCTTCGACTTCCACATGTCGCTGATGCGCGGCGAGGAGAACTGGCAGAGCGCGGCGGTCAAGGAGGTCTTCACCACCTGGCGCGAGCTGCTGCCGTACCACCAGAAAGGCGCCAACGGGCGCACCTGGCAGGAGGCGGCGCAGTCGCTGGACCAGAAGAAAACCGGCATGTACCTGCTCGGCATGTTCGTCGGCCAGTCGCTGCCGGAGGCGAGCGGAGCCGAGGACATCGACTTCTTCCCGTTCCCGGAGATCAACCCCGAGCACGGGCAGGACTCGGTGGAGGCCCCGATCGACGGCTTCATGATCTCCGCAAAGGCGAAGAACGTGGACGGCGCGAAGGACCTGCTGAAGTACCTCGGCAGCGCAAAGGCGCAGGAGACGTACCTGGCCAGCGATCCCAACAACGTCGCCACGAACAAGTCCGCCGACACCAGCGGGTACAACGCGCTGCAGCAGAAGGCGGTGCAGCTGGTCACTGGCGCGGACCACATCTCGCAGTTCCTGGACCGGGACACCCGTCCCGACTTCGCCTCGACGGTGATGATTCCGGCGCTGCAGGAGTTCATCAACAAGCCTGACGAGGTCGACGGGTTGCTCAAGAGCATCGAGACCCAGAAGAAGAACATCTTCACGACCTGACGAGGGGGCACGGGTGACACTCCCCGCCGTCAACCGGGACCCTCACGGCGACCCGGACCGTCGTCGTGAGGGCTCCACCCAACCGGCGCCGACCGCCCGGCCGCCTGTCGCACGCCGGCGCGGCCGCCGGATGCGGCGGTTCACCAGGCGCGATGTCGGGGTCCTCGGCGTCGTGGTCGGGGCCGCGCTGCTGCTCGACATCGGGTTGATCTGGGGCCCCACCGTCGCGTCGCTCGGCCTGTCTTTCACCGACTGGAACGGCATCGGCGACCTGCGCTGGCACGGCACGGAGAACTATCACGACCTGGCGAACGAGTACCCGCCGTTCTGGCGGGCGGCACGCAACAACGTGCTGTGGTTGGCCTTCCTGGGCCTGATCGCCACGCCACTCGGCCTGTTCTTCGCGGTGCTGCTGGACAAGCAGATCAGGTTCAGCCGGTTCTACCAGAGCGCGTTCTACTTCCCGGTGGTGCTCTCGCTCGCCGTGGTCGGCTTCATCGCCCAGTTGGTCTACTCCCGCGACTACGGCGCGCTGAACGCGATCATCGGCCGGACGGACAGCCCCACGGACTGGCTCGGCAACCCGGACATCAACATCTGGGTGGTGATGGTCGCGGCGGCCTGGCGGCACGTCGGGTACGTGATGATCCTGTACCTGGCCGGTCTGAAGGCCGTCGACCCCGCGCTGAAGGAGGCCGCCGTGATCGACGGCGCCAACGAGGCGCAGACCTTCTTCCAGGTGGTGTTCCCGACCCTGCGTCCCGTCAACATCATCGTCCTGGTGATCACCGTGATCGAGGCGCTCCGCGCCTTCGACATCGTGTACGCCATCAACAAGGGCCGCAACGGGCTGGAGCTGCTCTCCACCCTGATCACCGAGAACATCGTCGGCGAGGCGAGCCGGATCGGCTTCGGCTCGGCGATCGCGGTGATCCTGCTGGCGATCTCGGTCGGCTTCATCGCGGTCTACCTGAGCCAGGTCTTCCGGGAGGACGGACGATGACCGCCGCTGTGGAATCGCGGCGGCGCCGCCCGGTCAGGCCGCTGCGGCTGCTGCTGCACGGGTTCCTGATCCTGGTGTCGTTGGGCTGGCTGGCCCCGCTGCTGCTGTCGGTGTACGCGTCACTGCGGCCGTACTCCGAGACCGCGGCCAAGGGCTACTTCTCGCTCCCGGACCGGATCACCCTGCAGTACTACGTGGACGCCTGGCAGCAGGCCGAGCTTCCGAAGTACTACCTCAACACGCTGCTGATCACCGTGCCGGCGATCGTGCTGACGCTGTTCCTGGCGTCGTTCGTCGCGTTCGCCATCTCACGGGTGCGGGTGCCGGGCAGCATGGCGCTGCTGATTCTGTTCACGGCCGGCAACCTGCTGCCGCAGCAGGTGCTGATCACCCCGTTGTACGCCCTCTACAACCTGATTCCGCTGCCGTGGTGGGCGTCGGACTCGCTGACGCTCTACGACACGTACCTCGGCGTGATGCTGATCCACGTCGCGTTCCAGACCGGGTTCTGCGTGTTCGTGCTGGCCAACTACATGCGCGCGCTGCCCGAGGAGATCTCCGAGGCGGCGATCATGGACGGCGCCGGGGTGTGGCGGCAGTACTGGCAGGTCACCCTGCCGTTGTGCAAGCCGGCCCTGGCCGCGCTCGCCACCCTGCAGTTCGCCTGGATGTACAACGACTTCCTCTGGGCGCTGGTGCTGATGTCATCCGGCGACAAGCTGCCGATCACCAGCGCGCTGAACAACCTGCGCGGCCAGTTCTTCACCGACTACAACCTGCTCGCCGCGGGCGCGGTGCTGGTCGCGCTGCCCACCGTGATCGTCTTCAACCTGTTGCAGAAGCAGTTCATCGCCGGGCTGACGCTCGGCTCCACCAAGGGGTAGCGATGCCGTTCGAGATCATCGACGACGTGCCGGTCGCGCCGGCTGCCGCGCTGGTGCACGAGCACGGCTGGCAGAGCTGGAGCCCGACCGCGGACTACCCGGTCACCGGCCGCGCCCATCGCCCCGCGGCCGTCGCCGGGCGGGTCCCGCTGTGCTACCGCGCCGGCAAGCCGCCGCCGGAGACCTCCTTCCAGGGCGAAGGGCTGCTCGCGGTCGACCCCGGCGACGGCAACCCGATCCGGGTGTACGCCGCGACTGACGGCCTCCAGGAGGTTCCGTCCATCCGGGCGTTCTACTCCGACGGACGGGTGCTGGTGAGCGCCGACGGCCCTGTGGAGTTGCTGTCCCTGACCGGCCCGCTGCCGGCGGCGCTCGGAACCTGGGCGGACGGCTTCGCCCGGCGGGCCGGGGTGTCGGCAATCCGGCCGGCGCCGACCGTGTGGTGCTCCTGGTACCACTACTTCACGAAGGTGACCGAGGCCGACATCCTGGAGAACCTGGAGGCGATCGGCGAGCACGACCTGCCGGTGGACGTGATCCAGATCGACGACGGCTGGCAGGCCGAGATCGGCGACTGGCTGGACCTGTCGGGCAGGTTCTCCTCGCTGACCGGGTTGGTGTCCCGGATCCGCGGCGCCGGCCGGCGCGCCGGGATCTGGGCAGCTCCGTTCCTGGTCGGCGCGCGCAGCGCGCTGGCTCGCGAGCACCCCGACTGGCTGATCCGGGACGCGGACGCCGGCTACAACTGGGATCAGTCGCTCGCCGGGCTCGATGTCACCCACCCCGGTGCCGCCGACTACCTCCGCCGGGTGTTCGGCATGCTGCGCGAGGCCGGCTTCGACTATTACAAGATCGATTTCGGGTACGCCGCAGCGCTCCCCGGGCCGCGGCACAGCGCCGCCGGCCCGTTGGCGGCGTACCGCGACGGAGTGCGGCTGATCCGGGAGGCGATCGGGCCGCAGGCGTACCTGCTCGGGTGCGGGGCTCCGATCCTGCCGAGCGTCGGGCTGGTGGACGCGATGCGGGTCTCGCCGGATGTGGCGCACGAGTACGAGCCCTCCGACGGCGACCTCTCCCAGCCGTCGCAGCGCGGCGCGGCGCTCACCACGATCGCGCGGGCCTGGCAGCACGGCCGGTGGTGGGTCAACGACCCGGACTGCCTGGTCGTCCGCCCCGCTGTCGAACGCCGGGAGGAATGGGCCGAGGTGGTCGAGCGGTACGGCGGGCTGCGCGCCTCCTCCGACCGGATCGCCGATCTGGACGACTGGGGCCTGGCGACCACCCGCCGGCTGCTCTCCGAGACTCCGCCCCGCATTGTCGGTTAGCGATCGGTCAGCGATCAGTTAGCGATCCCGACCACGATGGTGCACGGCCGACAGGCTGAGAGTCACCGAGTGGGAGGTATCGAACATGCGATCTCGACTACTTGCCCGGCTGGCCGGGCTGCTGCTCGCGGTAGGCGTCGCGGTAGGCGGTGTGCTGGTGCCCGCCGCCCCAGCCAGCGCCCACTGCAGCGGCCACAACACTCACCCGGACGTCTACGGCAGCGGGGGCATTTCCTTCGGAAGTGGGACTGCGATCCGGACCCGCCCGCACGTTGGCTGCACGATCAAGGGACGCGGTTACACGACTCAGGGGATCGACGTCCACTGCGCTTTCGAAACCGGGGAGCTCTGGCTCTACGTCCGCAACACCTCGACTGGTGTCAGTGGCTGGTCTCGGCGCGACGCCCTCCGGTACTCCCGGGACGTTGTTGTCCGCGACTGCGTGAACTCCTCCGTCTATTGGTACATCTTCGCCTAGTGTCCCGCGCCGCAAATCCCTGCAGGTTCGGCCGATCCAGGCAGCGGACACGTGATCACGACCCCGCAGCGACAGGGCTCCCCGTACAAATGACACCCCCTGGTCAGGCGGGCCCGCAACCGGCGTTTCCGCTGGTAGCGGGCCCTTCTGTCCCGAGCGGTCGCCGCGAGCGCCACGTCCAATCAACAAGTTGTCGATAACTGGTTGCTTCACCGCCGGAAGCAACGAAAACTCGACAAAACGTTGCTCACTGTCATCGGCTCCAGGAACGTCAGCCGGCGCACCGCCCCGTCGCCGCCGCGCCAGCGCCCGTCGCCGCCGCTGCCGCGCCGGATCGCGAACTCCTCCAACCGCACCGGGAACCGCCACTCCAGCACCTCGGGGTCGGTGAGGCGGGAGTT
>WHSM01000146.1 GCA_009380105.1 Micromonosporaceae bacterium | reverse complement strand
CTCGGTTGCGCCACCCGGACAGGTACGGGTAGCAGGTGCCGTCGGCGACATCGCGCAGCACGCGCGGCATCCGGGCGGTGCCGTAGTCGCGCAGCGACCCCGAAGCTGCTGCCGGGTCGGCCTCGTCGCGGTCGGTGCCGAACACGGCCGCTGCCGGGCGGTGCCGCACCCGCTGCGGGGCCTGGTCTGGCTGCCCGGTCAGATGGGCGCGCAGCTGTGCGAGTCCCTCGGCCTGCCGGCGCACCGTGGTGGCGCGGCTGCGCCCGATCCGCGCGGCCACCTCGTTGATCTCCAGGTCGTCGACGAACCGCAGCTGCAGCACTCGACGGGTCTCCTCCGGCAGCGTGCCGAGCGCGGCAGTCAGATCCAGCCGGTCGTCGACCCTGGCGGTGTCGGCCGCACGGTCGGCCACCCGGGCCGACTGCCACAGCGGCGAGTCGTGCGCGACCGGCGTCTCGGCCGCGCCCCGCCGTCTCGGCGTCCTCGTGTAGTAGCCGCACACGGTGTGGCGGGCGATCACCGTCAACAGGCCCTGCAGCTCGGCCGGGTCCGAGTACTGCACCCGGTCGAGGTACCGCCATGCGGCGAGGAACGTCGTCTGCGCCAGATCCTCGGCGCTGCCCCTGTCGGCCGCGCGTAGCTCGCGTTTGATCACCTGCACGGTGCGCGGCCAGCACGCCTCGAACACCTCCGCAAACCGCCGATCCGCCGGGCGCTTCTCGGCCCGGTCCGCTGTGGACCTGTCGGGCGGCAACGCCGCCGTGACTCGCTGCGCCGGTATCCGCAAGGCAGAGGCAGCGCGCGACGCGGGCCGCGTTGACTCGGCGGTGTCAACAGTCGAGTCACCACCGGCATGCTCGGCTGCCGTCGAGCGGTCCGCGGCCCGTGCGTGCTGGTTGGACTGTGCGCTGCTGGTCTCGTAGCGGCGGGTGGGAATGCCGGCCGCGTGGGCCAGCTCGGCGGTATGGCTCGCGCCACGGGAGCTGTCGCGGATGAACGCCAGGCAGACGTCGGCGCCGGCGGCGACCATCTCGGCATTGCGCCGAGGCCCGGCCGCGTGGCCGTGACGCTGCCAATCAGCAGGGTGGCGCTCCACCCGGCCGGCCCACCGCGTCCAGATCCGCTCGGCGATCCGGTCGGCCCCGCGCGGACAGGCACCACTGATGAGCACCGCGTCGCCGCTACCCCAGTGCTCGGCGAGCGCGGACCGGATGGTCTGCCAATCGGTCCAGCTGCGGGAACCGGTCACCAGCACCCGCCGCACCCGGCGGATCACGACGCCTCACCGCCCTCGGCGGCGAGTTCGGCCAGCCGGGACACCGGCCACTCCTCGCCTAGCTCGCCAGCCGTCCTCAGGCTGCCAAGCACTTGCACCGGCACCCCAGCCAGCACGCCCCACGCAGTCACGGTCAGGCTCGACTGGGGACGCCGGCCGCTCCGCGCGCCAACAGCGCGGCACCAGGCCAGCAACCCGGCCGCTGAGGCACGGGAGGTGATCTGCACCGTGGTGGCGTCGTCGTCGTACTCCCGCACGGCAATACTCACCACGGTCGGCAGATCCGGCCGTTCGGCGACCAGCTCCCGCAGTGCGGTGATCAGCGTCTGCGTCCGGTCCAACAGGTCCACGGTGTTCATCGGGCACCGTCCGTCCTGGCCTGCCGGGCCGCCTCGGCGATGTCCGAGAAGAACTCGTTGAGCTGCTCACCGGCCGATGTGGCGGTGAAGAGCACCACGGCCGCGAACACGGCGAAGAACACCGCCGGTGCGGCAGCGCGCGACCGGACACAGATCGCCGCGCCCAGAAACGAAAGCAAGATCACTGCAGTTGTCGCGCTCATGACCGGCGCCCCCCTCCGTGCTGGTCCTGGACTTGGTTGTGCAGCCGGCGGGCCAACCCGGCCGCGGCTTCGAGGCGGCGCACCACAGAGGCCAGCTCGTCGGCCAGCCGCACGGGATCGCGGTTCAGAGCAACCAGGGACACCGACCCGGATAGGCCGCGCAGCCGGGCTTCCAGCTCGGACAGCTCGCCGCGCTGGGCCTGGTCGAGCACCGGTCGGGCGTGGGTGTGCTCCCACTCGGCCAGCGCGAGGTCCTCGGCGTGCTCGTCGAACAGCTCCCGCGTGGGATAGCGGGTCGTGCCGGTCCAGCCGCAGTCGCACGCGGCGACGACCTGGCCGACCATCCGCGGTTCGGTCTCCGCGCTGTACGTGCCCGTCAGCGTGCCGTCGTCGAGCACCTGGGCGGCGTAACCCTCGTGGTCATACGCCGCATCGCCGTAGAACACCAAGATCGTGCCCATCACCGCTCACCGCCATTCCTGGAGCGGCGGGCCGGTTCGCGCAGCTCAGCCCAGAACGTCCACCCACCGCACTCCGGACATCCGGTGCGGCCGGTGGCGAGGTCCTCGGCGGCCGGCTCGAACGTCGAGTCGCACTCGGTGCAGGTAAAGACAACGGGGGACAGGCGCTCCTGCTCTGAGGCCGGAGCCTGCGACTCGGTAGTTATCCCGTCGATGTCGACCTCACCGGCGGCACAGGCCGCGGTGAACGACGCCAGGGCCGACTCCGGAATCCGGATCGTGCCCCGACCCTTGCCCAGCTTCAGCGCCGGGAGTTTCCCGGACTCGACGGCCCGATAGATCGTCGCGCGCGATACGTCGTAGATCTCCGCGACGGCCCGCACCTTGAATAGCCGACTATGCTTGCGTTGCATCGTTTCTCCCCAGAGGTTCGATGTGTCGCCCCGGTCCGGTGTGCCAGCACCGGCCGGGGTTTCTGTTGTTCGCGCGTAGAGCGCGACACCTGCAACTGTAGAGGACTAGGTCAACATAGTCAACGAGGATAGGAATGAGTCGCCACGGTTGACCGGCGGTAGGCTTCGTTGACATGGCCAAGCTTGATCCCGACGACCCGCGGTCGCCGTATCGGCAAATCGCCGACCAGCTGCGCACCGCCATCGAGTCCGGCCAGTTGGCGCCGGGCGCGCAACTGCCGCCCGTGTCGGCGCTGACGGAGGAGTACGGCGTTTCGCCCAACACCGCTAAGAGCGCGTTGGCTGCCTTGCGCGACGAAGGACTGATTGTCTCTCGCCAGGGCAAGGGGTCGTACGTCCGGACTCGTCGAGACGAGACGAAGGTGGGGGAGGGGTCGGGATTGGAAGAGCTGCGCCGAGAGGTCGCTGAGTTGCGCGACCGACTCGTGGTGGTCGAGCAGAAACTCGCTGGGCGATGATCCTTCCGTAGAGGGCCAAGTTGTTCGTCCCGAATCCCGAGAATGTCGGCTGTGCCAGAGCTGCTCTGCTCGCTACTCGATTTGCCGTTCGTGCTCATGTCTCCAGCGTGCGGCGGAATCCGTGTGACGAGAACTGTCCGAGAAACCCCTCAGCGCTGAACTTTCGCTGAACCGGTGGCCCTGAACTTTCACCGAACTTCCGTCAGCACAGGGCGCGTCAGGGAGTCGTCAGATGGGAGGCTGCCGCCATGGAACTGAACGGTGTCCCCGCGACCATTGAGCAGGTGAAATCCCTTGCCCTCACCAACTATGGCCACTTCACGTCGATGCTGGTTGATGACAGCGGGGTACGTGGCCTGTCTCTCCACATGCAGCGTCTCGCCAACGACTGTCGGCATCTCTTCGATGCGGAGCTCGATCCTGACCAGGTGCGGCACTACGTCCGGCTTGCCCTCGACGGTAAGTCGCAGCCGATCGTCGCCCGCGTCACCGTCTACGACCCCGCGCTTGACCTCAGCAGCATCGGCGCCGACGCTCAGCCGCACGTCCTGATTACGACGCGGTCAGCTCTGCAGGGAACGCCCCCACCGTTGCGTCTACAGGCCGTCTCATATCGGCGGGAGATTCCGGCTGTGAAGCACATTGGGCTGTTCGGCACGCTTAAGCGTCGGCGGGCGGCGCACCGTGAAGGCTTCGACGACGTGCTATTCCTGAACCCCGACGGCACGATCTCCGAGATCGCCACATCCAATATCGGGTTCGTCCGCGATGGTCGTATCGTGTGGCCGCGGGCAGAGTGGCTGCCGGGAGTCACCATGACGCTCATCAATCAGGCTCTCGACGAGCCGGTCGCTATCGAACCGCTGACACTCGCGGACCTCGCGGGTATGGACGCGGTCTTCGCGACGAACGCCGCCACAGGGGTGCGTGGGGTCGCTTCGGTTGACAGCACTGACTGGCCGACGGACCACAAAGCCCTTGCGCAGCTGCGGGAGCTGTACCTGGACATACCTGCCGAAGCTGTGTGAACTGCTGATTCCACGCGGCTACGCTTGCGGCGAACGCATCGGACAAGGGGAGCGATTCGGTGGCGACGGTCCAGCGATGGTCAGGCGTCGAGGTTCGGGCGCTGCGGGAAGCAATGCGTATGAGCATTCGCGAGTTCGCCGCGCATCTGGGCGTCAGCGAGCGAATGATCTCAAAGTGGGAAGCCGGGGGAGAGGACATACGACCGCGCCCTGTCAACCAAGCTGCGCTCGATACGTGTCTAACACGGTCTGATCCGGACACCAAGGCGCGGTTCGCTTACCTCACTGAGGGTTCTCTCGTCCCCGTCGAAAATTCCGTCGGACAGGCGGAGTTGATAGGGGACACGAAGGTGAGGCATCCGATAGATGGGAGCCTCATGGTAAAGGTCGAGGGCAGCGTTTTCCTGTCTGGCCCGAGCAACGAACCAATATGGGTGCCCTCGTACTACATCGACGTCTATCCGGTAACGAATGCCCAATACGCGCGCTTTGCTGCGGCAACCGGCCACAATCGCCCACAGCGGTGGGAGGACGGCACGTACCCATCTGGCCTCGACAATCACCCCGTCGTGTTCGTCACCTGGAATGACGCGCACGCGTACGCCGAGTGGGCAGAAAAGACACTGCCAACCAGTCAGCAATGGGAGAAGGCTGCTCGGGGTACGCGAGGCACCGTCTATCCGTGGGGCGACCAGCCGACACCCGCGAAATGCAACGTCCGCGAAAACGGCGTCGCGACGACAACACCGGTTGACTGCTACCAGACCGGCATTAGCCCGTATGGTGTCTATGACTTGTGCGGCAACGTGTGGGAATGGCTGTCTACCGAGACACGGCACGGCCGGCACGAGCTTAAGGGCGGTGCATGGACGACTCAGTTTGATCGCTGCACGCCCTCATCGTTTAACGACGCTGCCGCCACGATGTGTGACGATGACACCAGTTTCCGGTGTACGGTTGCGACTGATCCGATGGAGAAGTTGCTCCAATGATCTCCGCTTGGGTGTCCCCCCGATTTCAGGCGTCGGCGTTGAACTGGAAGGCCGTACGGCGTGCCACTGAAAGTCAGTGAGATCATCCGATTGGTGGAGGCCGACGGCTGGGCGCTTGATCGCGTGCGGGGTAGCCATCGGCAGTACCGGCATCCGACGAAGCCGGGGACTGTGACGGTGGCCGGCAAGCCCAGCCAGACGTTGCACCCGCGGACTGAGAAGAGCATCCTGAGGCAGGCAGGGCTTGAGCGGAGGTCGACGTGACCGGGTACGTGATCATCGTCGAGCGGGACGAGGAAGGTGGGTTTAGCGCGTGGGCGCCGGACCTGCCGGGCGTGATCGCGGCCGCGGCCGGCTACGACGAGTGCGTCGAACTCATGCGCGAAGCTGTCGCGCTGCACCTTGAGAGCTTGCGCGAGCATGGCAATGTCATCCCGCAACCGTCTGCGGTAGGCGCTGAGACTATCGGGGCCGCGTAGATCGGCCTTGGACCGATTGTCCGAGCCAGTGGCGTGCCCTTCACCCGACGGCCCGCTACGCGACCCGCCCTAGGTGTGATTCGTGGGACCGACGGCCAGCGGGTTTCACGACCGTCGCCTGATCACCACGGACACTGCGAGGACGCTTGACAGGCCCTACCCGCGTCGTCCACTCTCGAACATGTGAGCGACAAACCGGTCAACCTGCTCGACTTGTGCGCCATGTTGGACCCGTCTACCGGCACTGTGTGCACGCTGCCGCCGCACGGCGAGGACCAGCAGCACGCCGGCAAACACACGGTACTGGCCGGCGATGGTCGCGTGTTCGGTCGCAAGGTCGAGGTGACGCGCACCGTCCGCTGGTACGGAGGCAACGAGCGCGCGATGGTGGTCGACGGCTACTGCTGGACCGAGGTGCCGGGCACCGGGTTCGAGGTGCGAGCGCTGCAGGAGAAACCGCTCGCGATCCGGTGGGGCCCGGTCGGCCCGCCACGAGGACCGCGGCCCTGGCCTGGCGTGGTCCTGACCAAGGACTCCTAGCGGCGGTGGCAGTGCCCGTTCGACGCGCGCGCCCAGATGTCCACGGACCGTCCTTCGCCGAGGGTGATGCCGCCGGCGGCGGACTCGCCGCGGTCGAGGGTGCGGAATCGGAGCTCGGCCCACCAGTCGCGGCCCTCCGTGGACTCCAGCTGCCGGTCGTCGGGCGCGCCGCGGGCGACGACGACCTCGGCGCTCCGGGCGCGCATCCACTCGGCGGCCTCGCGTGGTGTCCAGGCCACGGCGTCCGGGTTGGCTGCGACCTCGGCGATTCGGTCGGCCGCGAACCGCTTCGAATCACCGTGTGAGTTCTGCTCGGCCACCAGGTACCAGTGGGTGATGCCGTGCCGGCGCCACTTCCCGGTCTCCTGCCACTCCTCGGCGTCTCCCACGGGACCTGGCTTACCGGCTCTTCGATCTTAGGCGGGCACTGTCGGGTTCCTCGCTGACAATCGGCGGGTGTGCCGGGTGCAGTGCAATCGTACGCGGCGCCGGTAGTTGTCCCGGTTGCGGAATCCGCAGGCGGCGCGTTTCACCTGCTTGATCAACCGGTTGGTGCCCTCGGTGCGGGCGTTGGTCAGCCCGCTGGTGAGGAAGACGTCGATCGCGGGCCACCAGGTCTGGATCGTTTCGGCCAGCGTGGTCAACTCACCGATGTCGGCGTCGGCGCACCAGCGGTAGAACGCCCACAGCCGGGCCCGGATCTCGCTGGGGTGCCCGCCGCGGGCGGCGGTGGCGCACAGCGCGCGGAGTTCCTCCTTTGCGATCCAGGCGGTCAGGATCTGCCCGGACGGGTCGTGGTCGACGCAGCCGTTCCACATCCGCGCCAGCGCCGCCTCCGACAGCCGCTCGCGCCCGCGCAGCAGCAGCCTGCGGTTGGCCCACGCCGGGTCGATCTTGCGGCCCCGACGCCCGAGCAGGTCGCGGGTCACGCGCTGGCGCACCGCGGTGACCGCCTTGTTGGCGAGCAGGACCAGATGGACGTGGTCGACCGCGACCTGCGCGTCGGGCAGCGCGGCCCGGACGGCGGCAGCGTAGCCGGCGTGCGGGTCGATCACCACCACCTCGACACCGACCCGGAACTCGTCGGTGCGCGCGGCCAGCCAGGACTGCACGGCGGCGCTGGTCCGGCCGTCGACCTGCCCCAACAGGGCCTGACCGCCGGTGACGTCGACGAACCCGGTCTCTGATGGATCCGTGCGGACCCAACGGATCCGGCCGTCGTCATGGTGCCCGTCGGGCAGCCACCGCGGCCGGCCGAACCGGGTCTCGTCCATCCCCAGCACCCGAGTGGGCTCGGGCTCGACCAGCTCGGCCGCCGCGTGCACCACCATCGCGCGCTGCACCGTGGGCCACGACACTCCGTGCGCGGCGGCGACCTCGGACTGATCCCGCCCGTCTTCCACCGCCACCGCGAGCGCCGCCCGCAGCCGGGTCGTGGTCCGCATCCCCGCCGGAACCTGCCCGACCTGCTCGGTGAATGTCTGGCGTGGACAGTCCGGCGTGCGGCACCGCCAGCGCCGCTTGCGCCACTGCACCGCCGCGACCTCCCCGCCACAGGGCAGGTCCCGCGGCCGGGTCAGCACCCAGTCCTTGCCCGACGTCGAGCGCACCCGGCAGCCCGGGCAGCGCGCCGCGGCCGGATCGTCGGTGACCCAGCTGCACGATCTTGACCCCGCCTGCGGTGCGCACGACACGCTCCACCGCCAACCCGGCCAGTCCCAACAAACACGTCGCATCATCGCTACCGTCGACCACGGCCCGTGGCTCTCCTCTCGCTGCTCCTGAACACAGCGAGGATCACCGAGTCACGGGCCGCCCTCACTCAGGCGCGCCGGACCAACCCAAACCCCAGGTTGCCCGGTCAAGATCGAAGAGCCTCAAAAGTCGCGGCAGCAGGAGCTATTCGTCGGTCACGATGTCGTTAGATGTGTCCATACCGTGGGCGGTAACAAGAACGCCGAAACTGTTCGTTGATCCGCCAATTGCTGCGGCAGCCTTGTCCTCGACAAGGAATCGGTTTGCGACATGGGAATGCGCTTACAGTTGTCGCGTCATGCCCTGCTTGTATTCACGGGGCGTAGTACCGTAATGGGCCTTGAATGCTTTAGTGAAGTGGCTGGCGTCAGCAAAACCCCACCGATGAGCAACCAGCGAGATGGTATGATCGCCACTCAATATGTCTTCCCGCGCACGAGCCAGACGGCGACGACGGATAACATCGCTGAGCGACTCACCTGTATCGCTGAATGTGCGTTGCAACGTGCGGACGGAGACATTGTGGGCGGTCGCGATTGCAGAGGGCGTTAGTTGATCGCTAAGGAGATGTCGATCGATATAGCGTTCAATGATTGCTCGCCGGGCCGCTGTCAAGTCAGCCGAATCGATGGGAGTATCAGCGCGAAAGGCCCCCAGAAGTAGTTCAAGAGTCGCGTTCCGAACAGCTGGCAGAGCAGAAAGCGGAAGGTGGGGAATCGTGCATGTAATCGCAGCAAGATAGTCGATAAAGAATCTGAGAGCTGCGGTGCCGCTTTGCAGGGTAACTCCGTTAGCTCCTCCATGCCGACCACTGATCTCCTGTAGAGCCGGCCGTGGTACAAAGAGGCTGCGTTTGACGACTGGCTCCCATATTCTAAACTCTGCCGGCTTCGCACTTTCCCAAACGACCACATCGCCTGATTGGAGGGTCGCAGTTGTGTCATTCTGTGTAACAGTCTGTTTCCCAGCCATTGAAATCAGGACACTGATGTACTCATCCTGGGTTCGGGCTAGTTCTGTATTGCTGCGTCTTCCAGCGCACGGCCCACAACGGCAGTCGACGAGGGATAAATCGTCGATCCACTGACGACGCAATGAACCTTCGTATAGGGGAGTTCTCTTGTGGGGGTACGCTGACTTTCCACGGCAAGTGAGTCTCTGATACATTCTGCTCCCACTGGCTCGCCCGTTCCGCGGCTGAACCACTGAGACTCCAGATCTCCTCGCGCTGCATGTGCTCCACCCACCAAATCGCCAAGCCTTAGGAAGGTCGTCCTTAGTTTAGTTGAGCGACGCGTTGATTTTACCAAAATCAACGTGAGCATATGTAGCCATGCCGGGTACACCAACCGCCTGGTGGCAGGGCAGCGCCGCCGGTCGCCGCTGGCCGGCTTCTCTGGTGGGCCATCCGGGCCCGTTCGTCCTGGCCGGGGTGGGCGGGTTCCCGACGCGGTGCGGGTGGCTCGGGGAGGTGGATCGAGCAAGATCGATCCCACGTTTCGCCCCACGCTCACCATCGGTCTTCGTCACACGGCGACGTACTGCCGCAGGCTGACTGCCCGTGTGACCTGCGCAGACGTAGCAGAGTAGACGCTCGCTGGGCCTGGCAGAACAGCGGAACCTGGGATCCGTCAGGTTCTGAGTGGCCGCAGGTGACCGAGGTGTCTTGCATCAGGTTTCTGGCAGGTCTTTGTGGCGTGCGCCGGGGAGGTGGAAGCTGCGGCGGAGAAGGTAGTCGAAACCGCGTTGGGGCATGAGTGTCTTCAGGTGCGGTATCCAGCGGCCGTCGAGGCCGGCGCCGTAGCGCAGCTTCGGCGAGCGGGTCTGGGCGATCCGCAGGATCAGGTGGGCGACCTGGTGCGGGTCGCCGCCGTGTTGGAGG
>WHSM01000119.1 GCA_009380105.1 Micromonosporaceae bacterium | reverse complement strand
TTGGCGGTCACCGCCGCGCTGGTCGCCGTGATCATCGTGGCGCTGAACGCGCTGGAGTTTTTCTGGGTACGAACGAACCGCCCGCTGCTGCTAGTGCCCGTGCCGCGCGTCGCTCGGGACTGAGGCGCCGCGGCCTCGCCGCGATCTGGGCAGCCGAACACCACACGCGGCACCGTTGGGCGTGCAGCACGACGGCTGAGGAGGAGCCGTGTCGCTCGCCGCCCCATGGCGCCGATCTTGACTCGGTGAGAGGGCCGGATCCGCGCCGCCGGTCCACTGGCGCCGCCGACAGCCCGCAGGCTACAAGCGGGTCAGCCAGGGGTGGTTCGGGTGCGCCGTCTCGAGGGCCCATGCGAGCCAGGACCGCTGATCTGCGGTCAACAGCGGCAACGTGCCAACCAGGTCGGCTTCGTCCTTCGGCCGCGTCCATTTGGCTTTGAAGAGCAGCGCCACCTCGGGAATCAGGTAAGGGACGCCGTCGTCGGTGTGCCGGATCAGCTCGGTGTACGGCAATCGGATGCGCTCGTCCCGGAGGCAGATCCAGGTTTCCGCCTCCGCGGGCTCCCGGAAGACGTCGAGCCGCCACACCCGCGCCGCCGGGTCCAGCGCCCAGGTCTGGTGGAATGTCTCGGCGGCCTGCGGGTATGCGACCGCCTCGCCGTTGCCCACCACATAGAACTCGCAGTCACCGAACCGGTCGGCGATCTCGCTGAATCGCGCGGCCGGCGCCGCGATCTCCAGATCCTCGTGCGGCCTGCTCTGGCCGCCCCGGAACAGGTCCAGCGCCCAGCCCGCGGCCACGTACCACGGCGCTTCGACGCCGCGCAGCCGCGCCGCGACCTCACGCGGATGCCACGCGTCCCACGCGTCGAAGTCGGGCGTCACGACGATCGCGCCGACGCGGCGCCGAGGAGCTGCTCGGCGGCGTGGCGGGCCGTGGCGGCGGCGTGCTGCCGGCCAGCGACGTTGCGCGCGACGACCGCCCCTTCGTGCAGGACGAGCAACGCGTCGGCCAGCGGCTCGGGGTCAGCGACGCCGGCCTCGCGGGCCAGCTCGGCGTACCGGCCAAGCAACCACGTCTTCTGCGCCTGCGCCACCGCGCGCGCTGGATGCCGCGGGTCTGACAGCTCCGCGTACGCGTTGCCGAACGCGCAGCCGCGCGGGTTCTCGCGCGCCATCCACTCGTCCAACGCCTCGAAGCTGAGGAGTATGCGCTGCCTCGGATCGTCCGCGGCGGCCAGGCGGTCGGTGAGCCATCGCCGCCATCGCTCGTCCCGGGCCTCGAGGTACGCCACGACCAGCGACTCCTTGGACCCGAATCGGTCGTAGATCGTCTTCTTCGTGACCCCGGCCGACTCAGCGATCAGGTCCATGCCGACTGTGTGGATCCCGCGCCGGTAGAACAGGTCGCTCGCCACTTCCAGGACGCGCCGGCCGGCTGGGGTCAGCGGTCTGCCTGCGGGAGTCTTCGCCATGGTCTCGCCTCCGTCGCGTGGGAGTACATCGCGAGTATACCGACCGGTGTGGTTAGCTCGGTAGCCATACCGGTCGGTTTACTCATCAGGAGCGCCAGTGGCCACCCAGATCCGGAACCGCCTCAGGGTGAACCCAGCCCCCGGCGCGAACGCGGCGCTGGGGGCGAACACGCCGCCCAGCGTGAACACGAAGCCCAGCGCGAGCGCAGTGCTCGGCGCCGGCCTTGTCGTCATGTGGAGTTCAGGCTTCATCGGAGCCGAGCTCGGCTCCCGCCACGCGCCAGCGGCCACGCTCCTCGCCTGGCGCTTCCTCATCGTCGCCAGCGTGCTGGCCGCCTGGACGCTGCTGCGCGGCGCCCGGATCTCGCGCCGGGATCTCGCTCTGCACGCGATCATCGGCGCACTGGCCCAGGTCGGATACCTCTACGGGGTCTTCGCCGCTGCGCAGCACGGCGTCAGCCCCGGTGTCAGCGCGCTCGTCGCCGGGCTGCAACCCGTCGTCACGGCGGCGATCGCCGCGCCTCTGCTGGGCGAGCGCGTGACCGGCGCGGGGATCGCGGGCCTGGCCGTCGGGCTGGTCGGCGTCGCGGTCGTGGTGAGCGCGGACCTGGACGTGGGCCGGGTGGAGCCGTGGGCGTACGCGCTGCCGTTCGCCGGAATGCTGTCGCTGGTCGCCGCCACCCTGGCCGAGCGTCGCGCCCGTCCCCGGGCCGGCGTGCTCGACGCGCTCGCGGTGCAGTGCGGGGTGAGCGCCGTGTGCTTCACGGGCTTCGCGGGCGCCGCCGGGGCGCTCGCCCCGCCGGCTGATCCCGGGTTCTGGCTCGCCGTGGGCTGGACGGTCGCGCTGTCCACCCTCGGCGGGTACGGCCTGTACTGGATCAACCTCGCCCGCACCGACGCCACCCGCGTCTCCGGGCTGCTCTACCTGACTCCGCCCGCGACGATGATCTGGGCGTGGCTGATGTTCGGCGACCCGATGACCTGGGCGACGGCGGCCGGCCTGGCGGTGTGCGCGGCAGCGGTCGCGCTGATCCACGGCGCCAGAACACGCGGTGGAACGAGAGACCACCGCGGCGCCAGAGATCACAGACACGGGGCGCCGAGCCCGAACCGATCTCACGATCGTCGCCGCTCAGCGCCCCATGGCGCAGATCTTCAGCAGCCGGGCCGGCCCGGCGGGGCCGGCCAGATCGAGGCGGCCCCGGCCGGCGGGCTCAGCCGTTGCGCTTGCGGATCTCCTCGGCGGCCTGCGGCACGACCTTGAACAGGTCGCCCACCACGCCATAGTCGGCGAGCTCGAAGATCGGCGCCTCGTCGTCCTTGTTGATCGCGACGATGGTCTTCGAGGTCTGCATCCCGGCGCGGTGCTGGATCGCACCCGAGATGCCGCAGGCGATGTAGAGCTGCGGGGAGACCGACTTGCCGGTCTGACCCACCTGGAACGCGTGCGGGTAGAAGCCGGAGTCAGTGGCGGCGCGAGAGGCGCCGACCGCGGCGCCGAGCGTGTCGGCCAGCTCCTCGATCAGCTTGAAGTTCTCCGCGCTGCCGACCCCCCGGCCGCCGGAGACCACGATCGAAGCCTCGGTCAGCTCGGGGCGGGAGCCCTTCTGCTCGGCCACGCGCTCGAGCACCCTCACCTTCTTGGCGACATCGGAGACCGCGACGTCCACCGCGACCTGCTCCGCCGCCGCGGGCGCCGGCTGGGGGGTCACCGAGTTGGGCTTCACGGTCGCCAGCGGGATGCCCTTGGACACCTTCGACGTCACGACCGTGCTGCCGGCGAAGACCACCTGAGTGGCCGCGCCGTCGGCTGCCAGCGCCGAGACGTCGGCGAGCACGCCGTTGTCCAGCTTCACCGCGACCCGGCCGGCGATCTCCTTGCCCTCCTGGGTGCCGGCGAGCAACACGGCAGCCGGGCTCACCTGGCCGATCAGCCCGGCCACCACCTCGGCCTTGGGGGCCACCAGGTAACCGTCCACGTCGTCGGACTCGGCGACGTACACCTTCGCGGCGCCGTACTCACCGAGCTTGTCCGCGATCGCGGCGGCGCCACCGGGGGCCCCGAGCACCACAGCGGAGGGCTCCCCCAGGCCACGGGCCAGGGTGAGCATCTCGAAGGTGACCTTCTTGACGGCCGGGGCGGCGCCGGCGGAACCCGGTGCGGCCTCGACAACGACCAGAACTTCAGCCATGGACCTACGTCACCCTCTCGCTTAGACGAACTTCTCGGAGGCGAGGTATTCGACGAGCTTCGCGCCGCCCTCACCCTCATCAGTGATCTTGACACCCGCCTGCCGCGGCGGCTTCGGCGCGAACTCCAGCACCTGGCTGGTGGCGTTCGCCAGGCCGACCTCGTCGGCGGAGACCCCGAGGTCTGCCAGGGCGAAGCTCTCGACCGGCTTCTTCTTCGCCGCCATGATCAGCTTGAACGACGGGTAGCGGGGCTCGTTGATGGTGTCCCAGACGCTGACGATCGCGGGACCCTCGGTCTGCAGCACCTCGTACCCCTCATCGGTCTGCCGCTCGACGGTGACCGTGGCGCCTTCCACGGTGACCTTTCGGGCGCCGGTGACCGCGCCGACGCCGAGCCGCTCGGCGAGCATGTGCGGCAGCGCCTGCACCCCGCCGTCGGTGGACTCCGCGCCGCATAGCACCAGGTCCCACTCCAGCTTGCCGAGCGCGGCGGCCAGCACCTTGGAGGTCGCGATCGCGCACGAGCCGTGCAGCGCGTCGTCGGAGACGTGGACCGCCTTGTCGGGGCCCATCGACAGCGCCTTGCGGATGGTGTCGGTCGCGTCGCCCGGACCCATTGTCAGCAGCGTCACCTCGCCGCCGTTGGCCTCGGCCAGCTTGAGGGCCTCCTCGATGGCGTGTTCGTCCAGTTCGTTCATCCGCTTCGTCGCCGCGTCGCGGTCGACGGTCTTGTCGTCAGCACGCAGCGTGCGCTCCTCACCGGAGTCAGGCACCTGCTTGACGAGCACCACGATCTTCATCGCTGTCGAGGACCTCCTGCTTAACGAGCGTTCACCCCGCCGACGCTATGCGCAGCGGCGGCGTCTCCGCCACTTTGTCCCACTGCCGGACACTGTGATGTCGATTCTGGTCAAGCCGCTACCTTACTAGCGAGTAGCTAGCACTCACCGTGAGACCTGTCACCCTGTGGGGCGGCGGATCGTGCGACCTGGAGGCGGTCATGGGCGGCTCGGAGCTGATCCTCACCGGAGAGCGCACACTGCCCGGGATCGAGACCGAGAATTACTGGTTCCGCCGGCATGAAGCGGCGTACCTCGCGGTCGCGGCTCGACTCCGCGGCGCGCGCCGCGTGCTCGAGGCCGGTGTCGGCGAAGGGTACGGCGCAGCGCTGCTGGCCGAGGCCGGCGCGGACGTCGTCGGGCTGGACTACGACGCCGCGACGACGGCGCACGTGGCCGCGGCGTACCCACAAATGGGGGTCGTGCGAGGCAACGTGGTCCGCCTGCCGTTCCGGGCCGAGAGCTTCGACGCCGTGGTGAGCATGCAGGTGGTGGAGCACCTGTGGGACCAGCCGGGCTACGTCGCGGAGTGCGCGCGGGTGCTGGTCCCCGGCGGCACGCTCGTGATCTCCACCCCGAACCGGCTCACGTTCTCCCCTGGGCACAACCCCGGTGACAAACCCGTCAACCCGTTCCACACCCGCGAGCTCAGCCACGCCGAACTGGCGGTCCTGGTCTCGGAGGATCCGCGGCGGCTTGAGGTCACCGCGCGTCTCGGCCTCAACGCCGGCCCCGGGTTGCGCGCTGCCGACGACGAGTGCCGGCGGCGACACGGCGTCGACCTGGTCGGCGCGCAGCTCGCCGCGCCTCCGGAGGAGTGGCCCTCAGACGTGCGCGCCGCCGTCGCCGGCCTCGCCGCCGCCGACTTCACGGTCACCGACGCCGACGTCGACCGGTCGCTGGACCTGATTCTCATCGCCCGCCGCGACTGCTGAGTTCCCCGGATCCTGGGTACGCGTTACGGTGCGACTACTGGCGTGAGGAGGGCGTGGCATGTTGATCCAGGCTTGTCTCAACGGCGCTCGGCCACCGGGGAGCCATCCTCGGCTGCCGACAACGCCGGCCCATCTGGCCGCCGACGCGCAGGCGTGCGTGGAGTTCGGCGCCGGCGCGGTGCACCTGCACCCCAGAGGCGCCGACGGGCGGGAGTCGCTGGCCGCCGCTGACGTGGGCGCGGCCGTCGCAGCCGTGCGACGCGCGTGCCCGGACACGCCGATCGGCGTCACCACCGGCGCGTGGATCGCGCCGGACCCGCAGCGGCGGGCAGCCGAGGTGCGCGCCTGGGCGGCCCTCGAGCCAGCGGCCCGTCCGGACTTCGCCTCGGTGAACGTCTCCGAGTCCGGCTGGGAGCAGGTCGTCGCCGTGCTGATGGAGGCCGGGATCGGGGTGGAGGCCGGCGTCTGGGAGCCGGAGGATCCGGCGCGGCTGGCCGCCAGCGACCTGGCCTCGCGGCTGATGCGGCTGGTCGTGGAGCCGCAGTCGACCGACCCCGACGCCGCGGTGCGCACCGCCGACACCCTGCTGGACGCGGTGCGGCCGCTGGCGAGCGACGCGCCGATCCTGGCGCACGGCCGCGAGGGAGCCGCCTGGGCGGTGCTGGAATGGGCGCTGGACCGGGACCTGGACACCCGGATCGGTCTGGAAGACACCTTCGAGCTGCCCGACGGAAACCCGACACCGGACAACGCGGCGCTGCTCGCCGCCGCGCGCACGTACCTCATGGAACCGCACTGAGGGCCTTCGTGGATCCGCACGGCAGGGATTAAATCCGCCCCCGAGTGTCGATCGGGCGCACGGCGCGGCATCATTCGTAGATGGGCCGCATCGTGCTGTTGCTGTTTCTGCTCAATCTCGCGTTGGTGTTCGCGGCGATCGTGGACTGCCTGGGAGGCGAGCGGAAGCCTGTGCGCTGGTCGCGGCTGACCTGGTCGTTGTTCATCATCTTCGGCGTCGTGGTCGGGCCGATCGCCTGGTTCATGTACGGGCGGCCGGGCAAGCGCCTGCCCGCTCCGTGGGACAATCTCGCCCCGGGGCCGAGCCAGCCGGGCGCCATCGCCCCGGACGACGACCCGGACTTCCTGGCCAACCTGTCGCGGCTGGAGCCGCCGCACCCGCCCGAGCCCGACGACGCGGCCCCGGACGACAAGCCCGCCGCGCCGAAGCCGGAGCCCGACGGCAAGGCCGTGCGGGACAAGCCCAACGACACGGACGAGCGCACCAACGGCGGGTGACGCGCAGGGTGTGATGTCCGCCGGGCCGCTGTCCCTACCGCGCGGTAAGTTCTGACAGAATCGCGCCGATGCGCGTGCTGATGCTGTCCTGGGAGTACCCGCCGGTGATGGTCGGTGGACTGGGCCGCCATGTCCACGCGCTCGCCACGTCTCTCGTCACAGCCGGCCACCACGTCACCGTCGTCACCCGCCACGGCGCCGACGCGCCGCTGGAGGAGGAGTTCGAAGGGGTGCGGATCGTCCGGGCGCCCGAGGATCCGCCGCTGTTCCCGCTGAGCAACGACACGCTGCTGGCGTGGACGATGGCGTTCAACCACGCGCTCACCCGCGCCGCGCTGCACGCCGCGAAGACCGCTGACGGGCCGCACAACAGGCCGTTCGACATTGTGCACGCCCACGACTGGCTGGTCACCCACGCCGCGGTGACGCTCAAGCACAGCCTCGGCGTGCCGCTGATCGCCACGATCCACGCCACCGAGGCGGGGCGGCACCAGGGCTGGCTGCCCGAGCAGATGAACCGGTGCGTCCACTCGGTGGAGTGGTGGCTGACGTACGAGGCGCGGCGGGTGCTGGTGTGCTCGGCGTACATGCGCTGGGAGGTCAGCCGGCTCTTCGACCTGCCGCGAGGCAAGGTCGAGGTGATCTGCAACGGCGTCCACGCCGAGGCGTGGCGGCCGTCTCCGCGCGCCGTCGCCGCCGCCAGGTCGCGCTTCGGCGGAGAAGGGCCATTGGTGGTGTACGCGGGACGCCTGGTCTACGAGAAAGGCGTCCAGGATCTCCTCGCCGCCGTGCCGGCGCTGCGGGACCGCCATCCGGGGCTGCGGGTGGTGATCGCCGGAGACGGGCCGCACCGCGAGGGACTGGAGCAGATCGCCCGGCGCCGGCGGATCCGCCGGACCGCCGCCTTCACCGGCTTTCTGGAGGGCGACGAGCTGGCCGGGCTGCTGGCGGCGGCCGACTGCCTGGTCGCGCCGAGCCGGTACGAGCCGTTCGGGATGGTGGCGCTGGAGGCGGCGGCGGCCGGGGCGCCGGTCGCGGCGGCATCCGCCGGCGGGCTGGCGGAATTCGTGCAGCCGGGGATCACCGGGCTCACCTTCCCGGCGGCCGACGTCGGCGCGCTCGCGGAGGCCGTGGACACACTGCTCTCCGACGAGGTGCTCGCCCGCAGGCTCACGCGCCAGGCCCGCGCGCTGGTGATCCGCGAGTACGCCTGGCCGGCGATCGCGGAGCGCACGGTTTCGGCGTATCAGCGCGCCGTGACCGACGAGCGGGCGCTGTCGGCCAGGGTGGCCGCCGGGGGCGGGCCGCGGCCCCGGATCGTGGTGCCGAACGGCAACCTGCTCACCGGCGAGGCAGCCTCCCCGTAACGACGGGAACCTCCAAGATCGTGCGGGGCGCGTCATGGATTGACATGGATCGTTGCGAATGGTCAGAATCGCCTCATCTCGCGGCAGCGCACCCGCATTCGGGGATCAGGGCGCGGCATGCCCTGCCGTCCACCCCTTACGGAGAGGCAAGATGACACTCAGGCGCACTCTTCTGGCGCTCGCCACCGTGGGAGCCCTGGCTATCACCGCTACCGCGGCTCAGGGTTCGACGGCGGGCGACGGGTCTGCGGACCCGTTCGCCGGCGCGACCATCACCGAGCTGTCCAAGCCCACCCCCAGCTGGTACACCGACGCGCTGCACGCCAAGGCCGTCGCGGCGGCCAAGAACGGCGCAGGCGTGGCGATCCCGGACGGGGTCGACTACCCGACGAGCGGGCTCGCGTTCACCGGCATCCGGCCCGGCGCCTGGATGCTCTTCCCGGCCGGCTGCACCCTGAACTTCGTGTTCGGGAGCCAAGGCAGCTACCACATCGGCACCGCGGGACACTGCACCGAGGTCGGTGAGGAGGTCACCATCGTCGCCGCGCCGGGCGTGCTGATGAACATCGGCAAGACAGTGAAGAGCGTCGACGGCGACATCGGCAACGACTTCGCGCTGATCCAGATCTACTCCTCGATGCAGCAGCACGTACGGCCGTCGATGGCGTACTTCGGCGGACCCACCGGGGCTGGCTCGCCGCAGCTCGGGGACGTGGTCGAGCACGCGGGGCACGGCGTGGTCATCGGGACCGGCGGTACTCCGCGCGCCGGGGTGGTGGTCTACCGCGGCGAGGGCGACTCCTCCGGCAGTGACGCCTTCGCCTGGGACGGCGCCGCCTCACCCGGCGACTCCGGCTCCCCGGTGCGCCTGGCCGACGGCAATGCAGCCGGCGACCTCACGCACCTGGTGGTGGGCGGCAAGTACGTGCCGGGCGTGATCGCCGGGACCTCGATCGCCCGGATGCTCAGGATCGCCGGCAAGCCGCTCGCCACGGCGGCGAACCTGCCCGACCCGCTCTGACCGACGACCATGACCGTGGCGTCCCCGATCCCCGGCGGGCGCCACGGTCATAGCGTCACGCGTCGCCGCGTCGCGCCGCCTCGCGGGCCGCCACGTGGCAGGCGACGAACTGCCCGGGCCGCAGCTCCATCAGCGCCGGCGACTCCTCGCGGCAGAGCTGCTCGGCGAGCGGGCAGCGGGTGTGGAACCGGCACCCGGGCGGCGGCGCCGACGGATCCGGCGGCTCGCCACGCAGCGGGACCGCCTCTCGCCGCGACTCGGCCTCCGGGTCGGCTGCCGGCACCGCTTCCTGCAGTGAGCGGGTGTACGGGTGCAGCGGCGCGTCGGAGACCGCGCGCCAGTCCCCCAGCTCGGCCAACCGACCGAGGTACATCACCGCGATCCGGTCCGACAGGTGCCGCACCATGCCCAGGTCGTGCGAGATGAACACGTACGTCAACGCGAGCTCGTCGCGCAGCCGCGCCAGCAGGTTGATCACCTCGGCGCGCACCGACACGTCGAGCGCGGAGACCGGCTCGTCGAGCACCAGCACCTCCGGCGAGACAGCGAGGGCGCGCGCGATCCCGACCCGCTGCCGTTGTCCGCCGGACATCTGGTGCGGGTAGCGGCCGCCGGCCGAGGCGGGCAGGCCCACCATCTCCAGCAGCTCGCCGACCCGGGCGCGCCCCCCGGCGCCGTCGGCCAGCCGGTGCACCGCGAGCACCTCGGTCAACGCGTCGGCGGCCGTCAGCCGCGGGTTGAGCGACGCGTCCGGGTCCTGGAACACCAACTGGATTCGGCGGCGCAGCGCGCGCAGCCGCCGGCCGCGCAGCCGACTGATCTCCTCGCCCGCCAACCGGATCTCCCCAGCGGTGGGCTCCTCGAGGCGCACCAGCAGCTTCGCCGTGGTGGACTTGCCGCAGCCGGACTCGCCGACCACCCCCAGCGTCTCGCCGCGGGCGACCCGGAAGGACACCCCGTCGACCGCGCGCACCACGCCGTGGCCGGCCCGGTAGTGCTTGACGAGGTCGACGACCTCGATCATGGGCTCGGGCGGACCTCCCGAGACCAGCCGGTGTTGGTCGTCACTGGCACGCGTGGTCTCGCGAGATCCGGTCATCGCCAGCGCTCCCTCGGCACCCAGCACGCCGCCCGGCTCTGGCCGCGTGCCGACAGCGGCGGCTCCTCCGTCGCGCAGCGGTCCACCCGGTGCGGGCACCTGGGTTCGAACGCGCACCCGGCCGGCAGCCGCCCGAGGTCCGGCGGCGCGCCCCCGATCTGCGGCAACGGCTCCCGCTCGGCGATCCGGGGCGGCGGGATCGAGGCCAGCAGCCCCGCGGTGTACGGGTGCTGCGGCCGGGCGAACAGCTCCCGCGCCGGCGCCTGCTCGGCGATCCGGCCCGCGTACATCACCATCACCCGCTCCGCGATCCGGGCCACCACGCCGAGGTCGTGGGTGATCCAGAGGACCGCCAGGCCGTCACGCTGGCGCAGGTCGTCAACCAGGGTCAGGATCTGCTGCTGGATCGTCACGTCCAGCGCTGTGGTGGGCTCGTCGGCTATCAGCATCGCGGGGCGCAGCGCCAGCGCCATCGCGATCATCACGCGCTGCCGCTGCCCGCCGGAGATCTGATGCGGGTACGTGCGCGCGATCCGCTCCGGCCGGGGCAGTCCCACGTCGGCGAGGGCGTCGAGCATCCGCCGCCGCGCCTCGGCCCCGCGCGTCCCGTGGGCGTCGAGGCCCTCCAGGATCTGCGCACCCATCGTCATCAGGGGGTTCAGGGCGGTCATCGGATCCTGGTAGATCATCGCGATGCCGGCGCCCCGACGCGCCCGCCGCTGCCGCTCCGGCAGCGTGAGCAGGTCCACGCCGTCGAAGCGGACCGTGCCCGCTGTCACCCGCGCCGCGTCCGGCAGCAGCCCCATCACCGACAGGGCCGTGAACGTCTTGCCGCTGCCGCTCTCCCCCACCAGCCCGACGGTCTCGCCGCGGCCGACCGTGAACGACACGTCCCGCACCACGGGCA
>WHSM01000230.1 GCA_009380105.1 Micromonosporaceae bacterium | reverse complement strand
GTCCGTGGCGGCCAGCCGCTGGTACTTCTTCACGGCCGTTGTCGCGCTGCGCAGCGACCGTCGCAGGTCGGTGAGCGTCGACAGCAGCGCGTCGCGGTTGTCCACGGCCGCGGCGAGCGCGTCCGACTCGCTCCGGATCCGATGCGCGGCGCCGGTGAGTGTCGACAGGCTCCCCCGCGCGCCGTCCCGGGTCACGCCGATCGAGCTCAGCCAGGTCTCCGCGCCGGCCGCCGGAGCGACGACTGTGTACACGGAGTACGGGGCTCCCGACTTGTAGATCGTCCGAATGCTCTTCTGCGTGCCGCCGGCGGCGGAGCCGTGCGCGCGGCGAGCGTCCGCCAGGGAGGCCTTGGCCCTGGTGACCGCTTCCTGAGCCTTGGCCAGGCTGGCCGACGCGGTGTCGAGCTGGTTCTGCAGACTCCGCTCGCGGGCCTGGGCGTCGTACAGCCGCTGCAGCAGCGCGGCCGACGGGTTGCCTTTGATCGGCGCGAACGGCGGGTGCGGGTAAAGGTCGCCGGCGGGGTCGTTCGGGTCGCTGGGCCGGGGCTTCGCGGACGTGTTGGGCGAGGTCTTGTCGCCGGACTTGGAGCCCGAGCCGGACGAGGTTCCAGGGTCGTCCGGCGTCCCAGGATCGTCGGGTGTCGTCGGGGCCGGAGGTTTCGGGAGCGGAAGGCTCGGGGCCGGAAGTGAGGGGTCGGGCAGGATCGGGTCGAGCAACGTGGGAGTCGGAAGCGGCAGGAGCGGGTCGTCTGAGAGCGCGACGCCAGGCGTGGCGACGAGCAGCCCGGCGCTCATGGCGGTGGCGCCCACCAGCGAGACGAGCTTCCGAATCGACACGCGCGGCCCCTTGTTACCCGACAGTAAAGAACAACGTACGCCTATGAGCGCTCCAACGGAACGTCGAGCAGGCCGCTATGTCATCGGCGCAGCGTCGCCCTTCGCCGCATTGGGTGATCGACAACGGACAGAGGTGGGCAATTCGAGCACTCACTCGTGGATCTTGGAGCCCGCGCGGGTGCGTCGGCGGCTGGCCACCGTGGCTGGCTTCTGCTCCAACGGCAGAGCGGCGCCGTCATTGCTCCCCGAGCCGTCGTTCGAGGTTGTGGTGAACCCGGCCTCGCCGCTGTCCCGGCACCCGTCCGCGGACGCCGACGCCGATGCGCTGGGCGTCGGCGACGGGCTGGGCGTCGGTGAGGCGCTCCCTGACGGTGTGGGGGACGGGCTCGGGCACGCGGCAGACCCGGACCGCGACGCCGAGTCGCCGGAACCGGAGTCGCCCGACCCGGAGTCGCCGGGAGCCGGGGACACCTGTGGCGCGTCCGGCGGCGACGCGGTCGGGGACACCGAGTCGCCGGGCTCAGGGTTGTTCGACGGCTCGGGACTGGGCGGCGGCGCCGGGCTTGACGGCGACGGGGACCAACTCGGTGTGGGAGTCGGCTTCGGGGTCGGCTTGGGCTTCGGGTCCGGTTTCGGGTCCGACGAGCCGCCGCCGCTCTTCACCGCCGGCACCACCCGGGTGGCTCCGAAGTACTCCCACCACCAGATCGGCGAGATCTTGACCACGTCCCCGGCAGTCGGCGCGTGCACGATCTTGCCCTTGCCGATGTAGATCCCGACGTGGTGGATCGAGTCCACGTTGTTGCGGTTCTTGCCGAAGAACACGAGGTCGCCGGGCAGGAGGTGGCCCGCGGCGACTTTCGTCGTGGCGCGGTACTGCTGTCTGGCGGTGCGCGCGGTGAGATTCACGCCGGCATGGTGGTACGCCGCCCACACGAGCCCCGAGCAGTCGAAGGTGCCGGGGCCTTCGTCGCCCCACCTGTACGGCTTGCCGAGTTGGCGCAGCGCGTACCGCACCGCTTTGAGGGCCTTCGGGTGGGCTTTGAGCCCCTTGACCGCGGCGCCCGGGTCGTAGTCGTAGCCGCCGGCGTAGTCGTCCGCGGCCTCCTGCGCCTTGCGCAGCTCGGCGGCGTTGCGGGCAACGAGATCCTGCAGCGCCTTGCTGCGGCGCTGGAACTCCAGCTCCAGCTTCGCGGCCTTCGCCTCAGCGACCAACAGCGCCTTCTGCGCGGCGGTGAGGGTCTGCCGCGCGATCGTCGCCAGGGACACCGCGGACGTGTACGCGTCCGCGGCGGCTTCGCCCGACACTGCGGCGCTGTCGCGCAGGCCGGGCGCCAGGTGCTCCAGACCGGGCGCGAACTCCCGCAGGGTCTCCGGCACCGCGGCGTACTCCTGATAGGCCTTGGCGGCCGAGATGCCGGTCTGCTGCTCCGCGCTGTCCGCCGCGGCCGCGGCGGAGTTGGCGACGCGCTGCGCCGAGTTCACCAGTCGCTTCAGCTCCGCGACCCGGTCCTTGGCGTCCTTGAGCCGCTCGCCGAGCAGTTGCACCGCCTGCTGCTCGGCCATGATCTTGGAGGCGAGGGGGCCTATCACCGACGCCCTGGGCGGCTCCACGCTCGGCGGGCCGCCGGGCTGACCGGGAGCGCCAGGGGATCCAGGAGCGCCTGGGGATCCGGGAGCGCCTGGGGATCCGGGAGCACTCGGAGCGCCGGGAACGCCCGGGACCCCGGAATTGGGGCGGGAGCCCGGGTCGGGCACGTTCGGGTCGCTGTACGCGGGGCCCGAGAAGCCCAACACCACCGCGCTGGCGAGGACCAGCAGGCCCAGTGCGCGCAGCCAGCGACCCTGATGCCGCTTCGTCACGGGCTGACGCTCGCTCATACCACCGTCCCCGTCGGCCTGCCGGGCTGATATAGATCAGGATCCATCCCGTTTTACCGGTAGTCCACCGTACGACGGTTCGCCGGCTCGATCTAGGGGCGTCTCCGGCAGATCTTTGGCGCGGGCGGATCAAGCCCGCCAAGGCCGGCCGCGCCCTGGTCCCGCCTCGGCGCCCGCGCCGCCGCGGGTCGTGGCAGTTAGTCTCGTGAGGAAGGAGGCGCACACATGGACGCAGGACTCAAGCGCGAGATCGAGGCCAAGGTCGCGGCCGGTGAGCGGCTGACCCGCGAGGACGGAATCGCCCTGTACGAATGCGACGAGCTGGCGTGGTTGGGCCGCTTGGCGCACGGCAAGCGCACCGAGCTCAACGGCGAAAAGGTGATGTTCAACGTCAACCGTCACCTGAACCTCACCAACGTCTGCAGCGCCTCCTGCGCGTACTGCTCCTTCCAGCGCAAGCCCGGCGAGAAGGACGCGTACACGATGCGCGTCGAGGAGGCCGTGGCGAAGGCGAAGGAGATGGAGGACGAGCAGCTCACCGAGTTGCACATCGTCAACGGCCTGCATCCCACGCTGCCGTGGCGCTACTACCCGCGTGTGCTGCGCGAGTTGAAGGCCGCCCTGCCGAACGTGAGCCTGAAGTGCTTCACGGCGACCGAGGTGCAGTGGTTCGAGAAGATCTCCGGCAAGTCCGCCGACGAGATCCTGGACGAGCTGATAGACGCGGGGCTGGAGTCGCTCACCGGGGGCGGCGCGGAGATCTTCGACTGGGAGGTGCGCCAGCACATCGTGGACCACGAGACCCACTGGGAGGACTGGTCGCGGATCCACAGGTTGGCGCATAGCAAGGGGATGAAAACCCCGAGCACCATGTTGTACGGCCACATCGAGGAGCCCCGCCACCGGGTCGACCACGTGCTGCGGCTGCGTGAGCTGCAGGATGAGACCGGCGGCTTCGCCGTGTTCATCCCGCTGCGCTACCAGCACGACTTCGTCGACTCGAAGGACGGCAAGGTGCGCAACCGACTGCAGGCCGGCACCACGATGGCCGCTCCGGCGGAGTCGCTGAAGACGTTCGCGGTGTCGCGGCTGCTGTTCGACAACGTGCCGCACGTCAAGTGCTTCTGGGTGATGCACGGGCTGTCGGTGGCGCAGCTGTCGCTGAACTTCGGCGTCGACGACCTGGACGGGTCTGTGGTGGAGTACAAGATCACCCACGACGCGGACTCGTACGGCACCCCGGACACCATGCACCGCGAGGATCTGCTGCACCTGATCTGGGACGCCGGGTTCACCCCGGTGGAGCGCAGCACCAGGTACGAGGTGGTGCGCGAGCACGCCCCGCCGGTCTCGCAGGCCGAGCGGCGCGCCGAGCCGCAGCCGATAACGCTCTAGCCGCCGCGCGCGATATCGCAGCAGGTCACGTCCTAGGAGGCGGGCATGAGCAGACACGACCACCCGGACCGGGATCCGGCCGACCGGCACGTGGCCGAGGACTTCTCCAGCGACGAGAAGGCCAGCGCGGAACGCGCCACGGCCTGGCCGCGGCGCAACCACGCGGGCCGGATCGTCACGTACCGCCACCTGCTGGAGGCCGTGGTGGTGCTGCTGGTCACCGGCGTGGTGGCAGTGGTGATCGTGGACGCGGTCTCCACCTGGGTCGGCTTCGGCGACCTCGGGCAGACCAGCGGATGGCTCGGCGGTGTGATGGCGTTCTGGCTGTTCGTCGAGGAGTTCCGGGCGTGGAAGGGCACGCAGAGCCGGTGGCCGTTGGGGCTCGCCGCCGGCGTGGTGGCGCTCGCGGTCGGGGCGGCGGTCGGAGGGGTGCTGTCCTTCCTGCCGCCGTTGGCGAGCGGCGCGATCGGGGTGGCCGTCTTCGCGTTCGCGTACGCCCCGCTGTGGTTCTTCGGGATCCGCCGCCTCTCGGCCCGCGAGGGCTGAGTCCCGGGGCTGGTGGAAAACTGGCGCCATGAGCGCTGCGGTGAAGTACACGCTGGGACGGATCGGGTTGTTCGCTCTGGTCGCGGTGGCGCTGCTGCCGTTCCGGCTGGACCTCTTCCTGACTCTGATGATCGCGTTGCTGGTGTCGATGGCGCTGTCGTACTTCCTGCTGCGGACCTGGCGTGAGGAGTTCGCCGCGCAGATCGCCGAAGCCGCGCGCAAACGCAAGGAGCAGAAGGAGAAGCTGCGCGCCGCGCTCGCGGGCGAAGACGAGACGCCCGAGCCTGCGAAGCCCGCCGGCGAACCGGCGAAGGACGACCCCAAACCCTGACCCCATGTTGCCCCCGTCGGGCGCGCCGGGCGGGTGAGCTACCGTCTGTGCAGCCGTGTCGCAGCGAAGCCGGTGGGAACCCGGCGCTGTCCCGCAACTGTGATGTCTCGGCGGCCCCGCGCCGCCGTTGACAAGCCAGGTCGCCTGTGACACGGGCAGCGAATCGCGCTCTCGAGGAACGGGCGCCTCGCACGACAGCTCCTGTCGGGCGAAGCCACCCACCCTCGACCGACAGGAGGTAATCATGAGACGCAGGGCACTCATCGGGCTCGTCGCCGCGGCGGCGCTGGCCCTAGCGGGCTGCGGCGGCGCTGAGCCCACCGCAGAGAAGAGCCGGCCGAGCGGCGGGAACTTCCCAGTCACCGTCAACGGCGCCGCGGGCAAGGTCGTCCTCAATGAGCGGCCGGCCCGGATCGTGTCGTTGTCGCCCACCACGACCGAGATGCTCTACGCTGTCGGCGCCGGGGAGCAGGTCACCGCCGTGGACGAGCTGTCGAACTATCCCAAGCAGGCGCCGCGTACCAGACTCTCCGGTTTCAAGCCCAACGCGGACGCGATCGCGGGGTACGAGCCCGACCTGGTGGTGCTCTCGTTCGACGCGAACAAGGTCGTGGACGGGCTCAAGAAACTCAAGATCCCGGTGTACGTCGCTCCGGCGGCGGCGACGCTGGACGACTCGTACCAGCAGATCAAAGATCTTGGGAAGCTGACCGGCCGGGACGCGGCGGCGGCAGGCGTGGTCAAGGAGCTGAAGACCGAGATCGACAAGCTGATCAAGGGCCTGCCGAAACCGGAGCGTCGCCTGACCTACTACTACGAGCTGGACCCGCAGCTGCACTCGGTGACGTCGAAGACGTTCATCGGCTCGCTGCTCAGCCTCGCCGGCCTGGACAACATCGCCGACGAGGCGGACAAGGACGGCTCCGGCTACCCGCAGGTCTCCTCGGAGCACGTCGTCGACTCCAACCCGGATCTGATCTTCCTGGCGGACACCAAATGCTGCGCCCAGTCGCCGAAGTCCGTGGCCAAGCGCCCGGGCTGGGGGAAGCTCACCGCCGTCACGGGTGGTCACGTGGTGGCGTTGGACGACGACATCGCCTCCCGCTGGGGGCCCCGGGTCGTCGACCTGCTGCGCGTGATGAGCCAGGCAGTCGCCAAGGCGTCGGCCTGAGTCAGGCCAGAGAAGTGACCGACGGCGCCGCGCTGGCATCCCCCGACGCTCCGGCCTCGGGGGATGCCGGTGTGCCCGCGGTCGTCTCCGGGCCCGCGCGAATCGGCGTGGGCTGGCTCGTGGCCGGGGGTGTCGCCGTGGTCGCGGCGGTGATCGCCGGGGTCGCGGTCGGCCCCGCGACGCTGCCGCCGGGCGCGGTGGCGCTGGAGCTGCTGGACCGGCTGCCGCTGGTCGAGGTGACCAGCGGGCTCACCGAGCGGCAGGGCGACATCGTGTGGGAGCTGCGGCTGCCCCGCGTGGTGCTCGCGCTGCTCGTCGGGGCGCTGCTGGCCGTGGCCGGCGGGGCGTACCAGGGGGTGTTCCGCAATCCGCTCGCCGACCCGTACCTGCTCGGCGTCGCGGCCGGGGCCGGCCTGGGCGCCACCGTCGCGGTGCTGCTGCGGCGGAGCATCCCGGAGCAGACCCCGGTGGAGCTGCCGATCTTCGCGTTCGCCGGGGCGATCGGAGCGGTGATCCTGACGTACGCGCTCGGCGCCGCCGGCCACCGGTACCGCTCCGCCGCGACGCTGATCCTCGCCGGGGTCGCCGTGGCGAACTTCCTGACTGCCGTGCAGACGTACCTGATGCAGCGCAACACCGACACGCTGCAGCAGGTCTACTCGTGGGTGCTCGGCCAGCTCGCGGTCTCCGGGTGGCACGAGGTGAAGCTGCTGCTGCCGTACGCGGTGCTGACCTGCGTGATCGTGCTGAC
>WHSM01000216.1 GCA_009380105.1 Micromonosporaceae bacterium | reverse complement strand
CTCGTTCTCGGTCTCCTCCTCGGTGAAGACCGCCACGCCGCTCGGGAAGTGGCCGCAGAAGATGATCGAGTACGCCCACACGTTCCGCACCAGATTGGCGACCGCGTTGCCGGCGAGCGTCGACAGGAACAGCGGGCCGGTCAGCGCGGGGAACAGCACGTAGTCCTTCAGCACCTGCTTGAAGCCCTTGTGCCACATCTGGCGGCGCAGCCCCCTGGTCTCCGCCCAGCTCCGCTCGCCCGCGAGGATCCGCTCGATCTCCAGGTCGTGCAGCATCACGCCCCACTCGAAGCAGAGCATCAGGAAGAACGCGTACACCGGGTTGCCGAGGTAGTAGGGGTTCCAGCGTTGCGCGCGCTCCATGCGTAGGACGCCGTAGCCGATGTCGCGGTCCTTGTCGAGGATGTTGGTGTACGTGTGGTGCATGTAGTTGTGAGAGTGCTTCCACTGCTCGGCGGGGCAGACGGTGTCCCACTCGAACATCTTGGAGTTGAGCTTCGGGTCGCGCATCCAGTCGTACTGGCCGTGCATCACGTTGTGCCCGATCTCCATGTTGTCGAGGATCTTCGACGCGGACAGGCACGCGACGCCGGCGAGCCAGGCCGGCGGCAGGAAGCCGAGGAACAGCAGGCCGCGGCCGGCCACCTCCAGCCGCTGCTGGACCTTCACGATCTTCCGGATGTACGCCGCGTCCGCCTCGCCAAGGTCCGCGACAACCCGCTGCCGGATCGCATCAAGCTCCCGCCCGAGCTCGTCGATCTGCGCGTCGGTGAGATGACTGGGAAGTGGCATGGGCGCCCCTAGATGTCGAGCGTCACGTCGCCGCAGGGGGCGTTGACGCAGAGTTGGATGTCCTCGTCGGGCTCGTCGCTGAGCTCGCCGGTGAGGAGGTTGCGCACGGCGCCGCTCCGCTTCGGGGTGGTGCAGGTGAAGCAGATGCCCATCCGGCAGCCGTACTCGGGCGTGAGGCCGGCGGCTTCCGCCTGCTCCAGCAGGCTGCGCCCGTCGTTGGCCGCCACGGCTCCGGAGCGCGCGAAGCTGAGCTGCCCGCTGGCGGCCGGGCTCGCCGGGGCCGCAGGCGCCGCCAGTGTGAACCGCTCGGTGTGCAGCCGCTCCTCGACGCCTTGGGCCCGGTAGAGGTCCTCGACCGCGCACGTCAGCGATGGCGGGCCGCAGAGGTAGGTCTCGGCGGTCGCGTAGCGCGGCTCGGCGGCGAGCAGGTGCTCCCGGCTGAACCGGCCGCTCAACTCGCCGTCGCCGGCCTCGGTGTAGACGCGGAGGACCCGCACGTTGCGGTTGCTGCGCAGCGCTGCCAATTCTTCCTGGTACGGCGCCTGGTCGGCCGTCTGGTTGTAGTGCAGGAACGTCACCTCGCCGGTGTGCCCCTCGTCGCAGAGGGTGCGCAGCATCGACATCACCGGGGTGATGCCGCTGCCGCCGCTGATCAGCAGCAGCCGCTGGGGGCGCTCGGCCGGCAACGCGAACTCGCCCTCGGCCTGGGACATGGTCACCACCAGGCCGGGCCTCGCGTGCTCCTTCAGGTAGCGGGTGACCTCCCCGGCCGGGTTCACCTTCGCGGTGATCTCGATCCGGCCGTCGCGGCGGCACGCCGACGAGGCAGGTGAGAAGCAGCGAGTGCGCCGCGCCCCGTCGATCTCGACGCCGAACCGAACGAACTGGCCGGCCCTGAAGCCGCGCCAGTTGCCGTTGGGCCGGAGGGTCAGGGTCACCGTGTCGTCGGTGAGGTGGCGCACGTCGGTGACGCGGGCCCGCACGTCGTCCACGGACCAGGCCGGATTGACCAGCTCCAGATAACGGTCGACGCCGTGCGGCGTGGCGAGCGCGGTGACGAACGACGAGGCGAGCAGCCTGCGGGCCACCCGCTTCGGGGTCGCGGTGAGTGTCGCCATCGATGTTCTCCAGTTCAGTGAACGTCTGTACACCCAAAGCCTGAGCGACATGCGCTTGCTGCGTCAAGCAGGCGGCCCTGTGAGCTGGGATACGGCCCCGCAGGGCAACGTGACGTTTCTGTGAACAGTTGTGCTCCGGTAGGCTCGCCACGTGAAACAGGAGCGAGGCCGGCGAGCCGGGCGGGGGCGTTCGGCCGTACCACCGGAGAAAGCGGGGGCACGGCAGGAGCGCAAGGAGCGAACCCGCCAGGCGCTGCTGGACGCCGGGTTGGAGCTGGTGGCCGAGCACGGCTTCGCCGGGCTGAGTCTGCGGCAGATCACTCGCGAGGTCGGGATCGTGCCGACGGCGTTCTACCGGCACTTCCGGGATCTGGACGAGCTGGGCCTGAAGCTGGTCGCCGAGTCGTTCGGCACTCTGCGGCAGATGCTGCGCGCCGCACGCCGCGACATCACCGACTACGGCCAGGTGATCGACCAGTCGGTCGAGATCCTGGAGCAGTACGTCTCGCAGCGACGCACCCACTTCCAGTTCATCGCGCGGGAGCGCTCCAGCGGGGTCATGGTGATCCGACAGGCGATCCGGTGGGAGCTACGGCTGTTCGTGAGCGAGCTGGCGCTGGATCTGTCGCGGTTCCCGGTGCTGTCGGAGTGGCCGGCGGAGGATCTGCAGGCGCTCGCGGAGCTGATCGTGAACTCGATGGTCGTCACGGCCGAAGGGCTGCTCGACGCCGGCTCCGAGCGCGACCGGCAGGACATCGTGGAGAGCGCGAAGAAGCAGCTCCGCATGATCGTGGTCGGCGTCGCCAACTGGCGCACCTGAGCGTCGGCCACACCAACAGCGACGGCTCCCAACGGCCTCACCTAGCGTGGAGCGCGAACGCCGGGTAGCCGACCACGCGTTCCGGGTCGCCCTGCGTGTCGGCGGAGGTGCGCAGGTCCAGCAGCTCCGGCGTCAGGCCGCGGCGCCGGGCCCAGCCGACCGTGCCCCGCAGCCCGAACACGCCGCACGCGTCCCGCACACCGATCTTGTCCGCCTCCAGGCTGAGCACCGCCTCGGCGGTACGCCGGTCGAGCTGCCGCGCGGTCTCCTGGTCGTGGTAGTGCGAGAAGTCCGTGCTGCACAGCAGCACCGCCCCGTCCCCGGCTCCGGCCATCGCCGCCTCGACGATATCCACAGCGTTATCCACAGGGCAGGCGCCTATCCCGATCGGCAGGACCGTGAACTCTCCGAGCGCCCGGATCAGGAACGGCAACTGCACTTCCAAGGAGTGTTCTTGCTGGTGAGGGGCGTCGTCGGCGACCACGAGACCGCTGGCGAGCAGGTCGGCGCGAAGTTCCGCGTCGACCCGCGCTTCACCCAACGGGGTCGCCCAGTTATCCACAGTAGGCACGGCGCCGCCGTCGAGGCGTACGAAATGCGAAGGCCCGACCAGAACGACCCGCCGGACCTGGTCCGCATGAGCGCGCAGCCGGGCATAGACGTGCGCCGCGATCGGCCCCGAGAACCGGTAGCCGGCGTGCGGCGCGACATAGCCAGCGGCCAGTGCGTCCGCGCCAGGCTCCTCGATCTCGTCCATGAGGCGGTCCACCAGTTCGGTCAGGGCGTCCGCCTCGCCCGGATAGAACCGTCCCGCCACCGCTGCCGGCCGCACCGACGGCCGCTGCCCGAGAGTCACAACTCCGTAGGCTAGCCCCCCGGCCGCGCCGCCGCGTCCACCTCGGCGTGGACGGCGGTCACACCTTCCAGGCTGGTACGGCGGTCATGTGGCCCGGGCTCAGTGCGCCGGTCCATCAGCCGCACCGGGCGACGCTTGGCGCCCCAGTCACCGGCGGGGCCGTCGTACACACCGGGGATCGCCGCGCCGCAGTGCCGGCATGCGCCGTCCCCCGACAGGTCATACCGGTTGAGGATGTACCAGTCGCGCACCACCACGGGCTTCGCGCACCCGGGGCAGTACGTGGTCTGGCCGTCCGGGTCGTGCACGTTGCCGGTGTAGGCGTACTTCAACCCGGCGTCGAGCGCGATGCGGCGGGCGCGGCTGAGTGTGGCCGGCGGGGTGCGCGGCACGTCCATCATCTTGAAGTCCGGGTGGAACGCCGAGAAGTGCAGCGGCACGTCGTCGCCGAGGTGCTCCAGCAGCCACTCGCACTCTTCGGCGATCTCGGCGTCGGAGTCGTTGTGCCCGGGGATCAGCAGCGTGGTGATCTCGAACCACACGTCCGTCTCGTGGCGCAGGTACTCCAGCGTCTCCAGCACCACGCCCAGCTTGGAGAAGGTGATCTTCTTGTAGAAGTCCTCGGTGAACGCCTTCAGATCGATGTTGGCGGCGTCCATGTGCTGATAGAACTCCACCCGGGCCGGCGGGCTGATGTAGCCGGCGCTCACCGCCACGGCCTTGATCCCGCGCGCCCGGCAGGCGTCCGCGACATCCATGGCGTACTCCATGAAGATCACGGGATCGTTGTACGTGAACGCGATGGACCGGCAGCCCAGCTGTTCCGCGGCCTCAGCGAGCGCGTCCGGGGAGGCCGAGGAGGTCAGGGTGTCGATCTCGCGGGACTTGGAGATGTCCCAGTTCTGGCAGAACCGGCACGCCAGGTTGCAGCCGGCGGTGCCGAACGAGAGCACCGGAGTGCCGGGCAGGAAGTGGTTGAGCGGCTTCTTCTCGATCGGGTCGACGCAGAACCCGCTGGACCGGCCGTAGCTGGCGAGCACGATCTGGTCGTCGAGCCGGCCCCGCACGAAGCACAGACCGCGTTGGCCTTCGCGCAGCTTGCAGGCGCGCGGGCACACGTCGCACTGGATCCGCCCGTCGTCGAGCGTGTGCCAGTGCGTGGTCGGCACGGTGTACGGGTCGTCCGCGCGCAGGTCCGCCGGAGCAGCCATCGTGATCGCCCCCTCAATCACCCACGCTAACCCCCGCACGCCGCCCGAGCCACCAGAGCGTGTCCGGCAATGGGGTGTTCCGGCTGGTCAGGACTCGGGACGCCGGTTGTACTTCTCCAACGTGGCCTTGTTGGTGGACGCGTCCCGGAAGACCAGCTCCCACGGCCCGGTGTTCACGTCCATCTCCTTGCCGATGCCGACCCACTTGCCGGTCAGGCGACGGCCGGTTGGCTCGGCGAGGAGCTGAATCGCCCCGTGATACCGAGCGCCCCGGTAATAGCCTTCGACCGGTGTCTGCTCGACCCAGGTGCCGGTGATGACACTGCCGTCCACGGTCAGGTCCATGGTCAGCGACGAGTCAGCCGACCCGGGCAGGCTCCGAACAGTGAGCCGGTTTCCATGTTGCAGGATCACGACGTAGTGCTGCCCGGTGAAGGTGGCGTCCCGACCGCTGGAGAAGTACTCGTATCGAGACAGCCACACGCCTGAGTAATTGCCTCCCGAGGTTGGCTGAGCGGTCACTGCTCCATTTGCCGCAGTGATGCCGGTCGGGGAGTCAACGAGATCGTGTCCGCCGCGTCCGTCATCGGACACGCGAGCGTATGGCACCGCCACAGTGAACCCGAGCGAGCCTATGGGGAGGCCGGTCACGGCTTCCAGCGCACGTGCGTAGACCGGCCGTGGTGAGGTGATCGTGCCGGACTCCCAGCGCTGGACGAGCCGCTTGTTCGCGTCGTTCGGAATGCCGGCGCGCATCCCCGCTTCCCGGAGGGCGCGGGCAAAGTCGTCCTGGCTCATCAGCATCCCCATGCGGACGGCCCGGAGCGCGGCGTTCGGCGTCATGGTCACCTGGCCAAGATAGCCCCACTGTCGCCGAAATGTCGCCCCTGATGCCGTCGGAAAGACGCCCTCTCCGACGCCGCGCTACGGAGCGCCGCACCCTTACGTTCTGTCGCAGGTCCCGACGTCGGGTGAGACTCAGGCCCTCGGCGTCGGGTGACACCCAGGCTGCGAGAGCAAGGGAAGCAATGGAGGCGCTGCGCGTGAGTCAGGCATTCCCCCGGAGACCGGCACCGCGCCATGCTCCGCTCACGCCGGAGGAGATCGAGCAGGCGAAGGCCGACTTCGCGCTGCACATCCCGTCGTTGTTCACCCGGCAATGCCTCGCAGAGGAATGCGAGGGCTGGCCTTGCCGCCGCTATGTGCGCGCGGTCGCGGTGCTGGACCGGGCCGGGTTGCTCGACGTCAACGGCCAACTCCGCGCATAGCCGCGCCGTCGTATCCGTGTGGCAGATTCCCGAGAACCCCGACCTCATGGAGGAGATGCCCGTGTCCGTCACCGCGTCACGGCGCGCTGGCCTTGGTCCACCTTCGGAGCGCCTCGCGCACCGCTTCCGGGGTGACCTCGCGCGGTGGCGGCAACGGCTCGGCCGTGATGCCGTTGCCGGTGGGGAAGTCCGGCCCGCCGGAACCGTCAGGGGCACGGAAGCCGTGCCGGGTAAACAGCCGGCGGCTCGGCTCGGCGAGCAGCCAACTCTGGAACCGCGCGGCAGCCCGAGCCTCGCCTGTGGAGACGCGCGCCATGATCGCGTACGGGTAGTCCAGCGGCGGCGCGGCCGGCTCCGGGTACACGGCGGCGAGCGGGACGGCGGGCCGGCTCGCGTCGTACTCCCGGATCGAATGCTCCGACAACAATGCCGCGCCGACGCGCCGCCTCAACTCCTCCGGCCTGTCGCTGCGCGGCAGTATGCCGACCAGCTCGCCGACCGTGGCCACCCGCTCCGCCGCGAGGGCGCGGTACGCGCCGAGCACCGCCGTCTCGGGATCCTGCCCGGCGGTTTTCGCCGCCGACGTCGCCAACATCCCGGTCAGCAACAGGCTCGACAGACCCACCGCTGAACGGCGCGGCTCCAGTGTGGCGACCGACAGTGACGACTTCGGGCGCGCGCCAGCGAGCACGTAGTCCCAGCCGATCTGCTCCGCGGGCCAGCCCCCGGCGCGCGCCGCGGGCTCCGGCAGCGCCAGGACCACCGGGCTCATCGCGATCGGCGGGGCGAAGGCCGGGATCGCGGCGCGGTCGATGCCGCGCAGGCGCGCCAGCCAGCTCGACGAGTCCGGGAGCCACGCGTCGGGCAGGTCGGGATCGGCCGAAGGACTGACATGGGCGCCGGCCACGTCGAGGTCGCCGCCCAGCTTCTGCCCGGCGACCGCCGCGACTCGGGCCGGGTCTGCCGCGCGGACGCGCAGCTTCACACAGCGTCCGCCGATCCGCGGCTGCTGCCTCTGCCAACGTCTGCCCGACTCGCGTACCGCGGGAGCGATGTCCGGGGACGCGGCGACCGTGAGTCTCAAGTGGCCATCGCAAGCCGGCTCGGCGACCGCCCACACCGCGACACCGGTGAGCAACCCAAAGGCGGCAGCGCCGACGACCACAACCCGGGCGCGGCTCACCAGGCCACGTCCCCCGGCCACGGGCACCCCCAGCACTAGACAGTCCCCCCACCCTATGAAGCCACCGTGCGACAAGAGACCTCTCATGCCGCCGTTTATCGATAACTGGTTGCTTCGAAACGGGCGGAAGCTACCAAAGCTTGACAAAACCGAGCGAACCCGCCCGGGCGGAACAGTGTGGGCCCGCGCCGGCGTTGCCGGCGCAGGCCCACGTCGTGGGTTGTTCGGATGGTGCGGGCGGTTAGCGCCTGGCGCGCCGCCGGGGCGGCGTCAACAGGTG
>WHSM01000320.1 GCA_009380105.1 Micromonosporaceae bacterium | reverse complement strand
TTGTCGATGCACACCTCGCCCCTGGAGCAGCCCGGCACGGGCGACGCGGGCGGGATGAACGTCTACATCGTGGAGGTCTCCAAGCGGCTCGCCGAGGCCGGCGTCGAGGTGGAGATCTTCACCCGCGCCACGTCCAGCGACCAGCCTCCGGTCGCCGAGCTCGCTCCGGGGGTGACGGTGCGCCACGTGATGGCCGGCCCGTACGAAGGGCTCTCCAAGGAGGATCTGCCAGCCCAGCTGTGCGGGTTCACCGCTGGCGTGCTGCGGGCCGAGGCCGCCCGCCGCCCTGGTTGGTACGACCTGCTGCACACCCACTACTGGCTCTCGGGTCAGGCCGGCTGGCTTGCGAAAGAGCGCTGGGGCGCGCCGCTGGTCCACACGCCGCACACCCTCGCGAAGGTGAAGAACGCGCTGCTGGCCGACGGTGACACCCCGGAGCCGAGGACCCGCGTGATCGGCGAGGAGCAGGTGGTGGCCGAGTCCGACCGCCTGGTCGCGAACACGGACGCCGAAGCCACCCAGCTCGCCAACCTGTATCACGCCGACCCGGAGCAGATCGCGGTCGTGGCGCCGGGCGCGGACCTGTCGCGGTTCTCGCCCGGCTCCCGACGGGCGGCGCGACGGCTCTTCGGGCTGCCGGAAAACGGCCCGGTGCTGCTCTTCGTGGGACGGATCCAACCGCTGAAGGCGCCGGACGTGGTGATCCGCGCGCTCGCGGCGCTGCGCGAACGCGATCCTGACCTGGCGCGGAACGTCACTGCCGTGATCTGCGGCGGACCCAGCGGCACCGGTCTGGAGCGCCCGACCGCGCTGCAGGACCTGGCGGACACGCTCGGCGTGCGGAACGCGGTGCGGTTCCTGCCGCCGCAGCCGGCCGACCGGCTCGCGTCGCTGTACCGGGCGGCCGATCTGCTCTGCATGCCGAGCTACAACGAGAGCTTCGGCCTGGTCGCTCTGGAGGCGCAGGCGTGCGGCACACCGGTGCTCGCGGCCGCGGTCGGCGGCCTGGTCACCACGGTGTCCGACGGCGTCAGCGGGACGCTGGTCGACGGGCACGACCCGGCGGACTGGGCTACGGTGATCGGCCGGCTGCTCGCCGACCCCGGGCGGTGCGCGGAGCTGGGCCAGGGGGCCGTGCGGCATGCCGAGAACTTCTCGTGGCAGCGCACCGTCCATGGTTTGCTGGCGGTGTACGGACAAGCCCTGTCCGAGCACCGCGCTCGGCGACTGGAGCTGGTGAGCTGATGCCTGACGCCCGGGACTCCGTGGCGACGCTGATCGAGTCCACCCTGGACGAACGCGAGCTGGAGTGGGAGCGCACCGGTCCCCGCTCCTACGTCGTGGTCCTGCCCGGCGCCCGCAAGTACCAGACGAACCTCAATCTCATCGTCGGCGAGCACGCGCTGCGGGTCGAGGCGTTCGTGATGCGTCAGCCGGACGAGAACCGCGAGCAGCTGTGGGGGTGGCTGCTGCAGCGCAACGCCACGATGTACGGCGTGGCGTTCGCGATCGACAAGGTCGGCGACGTGTACGTGGTGGGGCGGGTCGCGCTGGAGTCGGTGACGGCCGACGAGTTGGACCGGTTGCTCGGCTCGGTGCTGCGGTACGTCGATGACAGCTTCAACACGATGCTGGAGATCGGGTTCGGCACGTCGATCCGCCGGGAGTACGAATGGCGGGTCAAGCGCGGCGAGTCGCTGGCGAACCTGCAGGCGTTCACCCACCTCTTCGAGCCCAGCCGGTCCGACTGACCGAGCCGGTCCGGCCCACCACCCGGGTGCGCCCGTATCGCCGCAAGCTCCGCGCTTGGATCGCGTGCCCGGGCCGCCGCCACCAACCTGAGTTCCGCCCGACCCAGAGCGGTGCTCGGGAGTGGTCCAGAACGGTACTGATATTTGGTCAATAGCGGTATCGGATTATGGTCCAGAGCGGTAGCATCGCTGTCCATGGCAACCGCATACACGCCAAGGCTCATCGACGGAGCGCTGGGCCGGTTCGTCGCAGCCCTGCCCGCCGTGGCGCTGGTCGGGCCCCGGGCAACGGGAAAGACGACGACTGCGCGCCGGCTTGCGGCCAGCGTGGTACGCCTAGACCGTCCTGGCGAAGCCGAGGCGTTCGCGGCTGACCCGGACGGCGCACTGCGCGCATTTCCGGAGCCGGTCCTTCTGGACGAGTGGCAGGCCGTTCCGAAAGTGCTGGGCGCCGTTAAGCGCGCCGTCGACGACGACTCTCGTCCCGGACGCTTCCTGCTGACGGGCAGCGTGAGAGCAGACCTCGATTCCGAGACTTGGCCGGGGACTGGCCGGCTCGTGCGACTGCCAATGTTTGGGCTGACGATCCGCGAGCTGGAAGGAAGGAACGAGGGGTCCACCTTCCTCGATCGACTCGCCACCGCCGATATCGACGCTTTTGCCGTGCCTACAGCCTCTCCAGACCTGTCCGGCTACGTGGCGCTGGCGCTCCGTGGAGGGTATCCAGACGCCGTGCTGCGGTTGGAGGGCGATGTGCGTCAGGCGTGGCTGGACAGTTACCTCGACCAACTGCTGACCCGTGACGCGAGCGCGGTGGCCGGAAGCCGGGATCCGGCCCGGCTGCGCCGATTCTTCGAGGCACTTGCTCTCAACACCGCTGGCGTCACCGAGGACAAGACGCTGTACGACGCTGCCGGCATAGACCGCAAGACCGCCGACGCCTATGCCCGGTTGCTTACCAACCTCTACGTGCTCGAGGCGCTGCCCGCTTGGGCGACGAACCGCTTGTCTCGACTCGCGAAGGGCCCGAAACGCTACCTGGTAGATCCCTCACTGGCGAGCGCTGCGCTGCGGCTCGACATCCCCGCGGTACTTCGAGACGGGAACCTTCTCGGACGGCTCATCGACACCTTCGTCGCGGCGCAACTTCGTCCTGAGCTGGCCGTCAGCCCGTCTCGGCCGCGGCTATACCACCTGCGAGAGAAAGCCGGCAGGCGAGAAGTGGATCTCATTGCCGAGCTGGCTGCCGATCGGGTGGTCGCTGTCGAGGTCAAGGCGACCGCCTCCCCCAGGCCCGACGACGCACGGCACCTCACCTGGCTGCGCGACGAGCTCGACAATCGGTTCCTCGCCGGGGCCGTGCTCCACACCGGGCCTCACCGCTACCCGATCGGCGAGCGGCTGTTCGCCTTGCCTATCTGCTCGATCTGGGGCTAGCGACGGGCGTCTGGACGGCACCCAGACAGCGTCCGGCGCCGGATGCCGTGGACCGGCTCGTGTCCAGTTGGGAGACGCCAGACCCCACAGAAGCGGATCGGGTCACCTGGGCCGACACCTGCTGACCCGGGTCAGCTCCTCGACGGTGGGAGTCGGATCATACCCGTGGTCGACCAGCCAGTTGATCGCGGCGAGGTGCCGGAGCGTCCGGTACGGCTCGTACAGCTGGCCCAGCCGGGCGCGGGTCGCGGCGTCGGCGCCGTAGCCGTCCAGCACCGCCGGCAGCCTGGTGTCGTTCCAGTGGGTGAGCACCACCAGGTCCCAGGCCGGGTCGCCGACACCGGCGTCCCCCAGGTCGATGGCGGTCACGGCGCGGGTCGCGGGGTCGCACCTCCAGTGGAAGGAGTCCGCGTCACCGTGCAGCAGGCGCATCGGCGGCGTCGGCTGGCCGGCGAACCCCGCGGCCGCCAGGTCGCAGAGCGGATTCAGCACCTCTGCCGGAGGAGCGCCCCGATCCTGGCAGCGTCGCCGCTCCCGGTCGAGCCACGCTGCTATGCCGGCCCACCAGTCACGGGATTCCGCGATGCCCCCGCCAGACTCCAGAAAGCTCGGCAACCCGGCGATGGGGGCGGTGTCGTGCAGCCTCCGCAGCGCGCCAGCCACCGCTGCCCAGTGCTCATCAGGGCTGGCGGCCACCACCGGGTCCCCGCCCACCCAGGACATCACGAGCAGTCCGGGGAGATGCGCGACGACGGCGGGCACGCGGATGGCTGCGCTCGCCGCGCGGGTCACGGCGACCTCCCGCGCGAGCCGATCCGGATCCACGTCGGCCTTCACGACGACGCGGCGGCCGGCCGGATCACGCGTCGCGAAGACCACGCGCTCGCGGTGCGCGACGTACACCTCTCCGAGCGGGGGCGCGGCACCCCAGTGAGCGGCGAGCCGACCCCGCGCGTCCTCCAGATCCACACCAGACATCCTCCCGCTCCCCGCCCATCCCTCATCACGCGAGCCACCTGGCGCGACTTGGGGCGTCGGCGGACCGTCGACACGCCGGATCGCACGGCGTGTCGACGGTCGCGCAACGCCCCAAGTGAGAAGTGAGCGGGTTAGCCGTAATTGTTGGAGGTGTATGTGCGGCTGAATGCGCCCTCGTTGCCGAAGTAGATCGACACCAGCTTGGCCGGGTCCGTGGCGAGCAGGCCGCGCTGCAGGTCCGAGCCGTCGTTCCCGTCGTCCCAGCCCCACGGCGCGTTGGCGGCGTTGTCCTTGCCGTTGTCGCCGCGGAACGTGCCCCAACTCGCGAACGTCGCCGAGTCGTAGCGGTGCGCCCACAGCCCACCGGAGGCGAAGATGTTCGTGAGGCGGTACCTGACGAACCGGTCGTTGCCGCTCGACGGGACCTCAGCGGTCCCGGCGTCCGGGTAGTAGATCACCCCGTCCCCGCCCGGGAAGTTGGTGCCGTTCCACGCCTTGCAGCCGTGTCCCTTCGCCTCCTGGAAGGTGGTGGGGCGGGAGAAGCCGCCGTACGACTGCATGATCACCCTGCCGTCAATGGTCTCCCGCCCGTTGGTGTACGGGCTGCCGCTCGGCGTGAACGAGTAGAAGTTGGTGTGGAAGACGGTGACCATCGCCTCGAACCGCCCGTAGTACGAGCCGTCCCGCCGCACTGTCAGCAGCGCGCCCTCCATGTCGTTCTCGTGCGAGTCGGTGCTGTCGCAGTACGGCCAGTCGCACCAGTCCCGCGGGTGGTAGTAGCCGTACACGATGAACCAGTGGGTGCTGGTGCTGACCACCGAGTAGTACGACCATCCGGTGAGCCAGCTCAGGCTGTCGTCCTGGCGGTCCCAGTTGTTGATCGTGCTCCAGTCGCCGTCGAAGTCGATCCGGGTCAGGTAGTCGGCGTCGTAGTCGGTGGAGTCGGTGTCCTGGTAGTGGACCGGCGCCCAGCGGGCGGCCAGTTCGGCGTTGGTCGCCGCCATCGCGGGCGATGCCGTGACCAGCAGAGAGCTCGCCGCTAACGCGACTCCTGCCGCCGCCGCGGCGGCGACTCGGGCCAGTCGTCTCATCAGTGCCTCCCCAAGATCAGCGGCCGCAGCTG
>WHSM01000101.1 GCA_009380105.1 Micromonosporaceae bacterium | reverse complement strand
GCGGGAGCCGCAGCGATCGCACCACCATCGGCTCCTCGGTTGTTGCCGGCGGCAGCTCGGCCGGCCCATCGAGGAGCGCGTAATCGCCGTCCGCGATGGCGTCGGCGAGTTGGTCCAACTCCTGGTCTCGATCGTTGGTCACGACTCGCCCTCCTGTTCCCAGCGTTCAAGGTCGACTACCTGGTCAGGGGTCATCTCTCGCGCGCCTATGATCAGCCAATCCCACTGGCTGTCCTGACGGACGAACACGAGCAGCGGCCGGCCAGCGCTGGTGCGCCCGGAGATAGTCAGAACCTTCACTCCGCGCGCCACGGCCATCCGAGGCCGGCGGCGCGGTGCGGCAAGCACCTGGCTTACCTCGTACGGCTCCACACCCGCCAGGCGCTCCAGGGCTCTCGGCCACCATCGGTACCCCACAAGGCCATTGTAGTACGAACGTGCACGCGTCCTCCTGAGAGTCCAATTACCGACGCCGCGATCGCCGCGCGTAGCTCCCGCCGCCGGGCGCATTCAAGCTGGCCGTGACTGCAAAATGACTGCATAATGCAGTCATGGCTGTTCTCACTATCCGCGACGTGCCTGACAACGTGAAGGCCAGGCTCGCCCTTGAAGCCCGCGAGTCCGGCAAGTCACTGCAGGCGTTCCTGCTCGACGTGCTCAAGCGCCAGGCCGACTTCAGCCGCAACCGTCACCTGCTGCTGACCATCTCCGAGGACATGGAGCTGCGCGGCGGGGCCGGGCCGGAGGCCCCGAGCGCGGCCGACGTGATCGCTGAGGAACGGGCCCGCCGGGACGCGCAGCTCATGGGTGACGCGTGATCGTCGTCGACGCCTCCGTGCTGGTGAACGCGCTGGCGTACGCCGACGGTCGGGGCGACAAGGCCCGGACCGCGCTGATGCGCGACCCGGAGTGGTCCGCGCCAGAGCACTGGAAGGCGGAGGCCTTCTCCGCGATCCGGGGCCTTGCGCTCGGAAAGAAGATCACGGAACACCGTGCGGACCGCGCCGTCGCAGCGCTGCGGCAACTGGCCGTCGATCAGGTCTCTCTCGACGAGTTGCTGCCGAGGATGTGGCAGCTTCGAAACGCCGTCAGCGGGTACGACGCGGCGTACGTCGCCTTAGCGGAGATCCGCGGCCTCACTCTGGTGACCGCGGACGCCCGGTTGGCTCGTGCCGCCGTGCCGCACTGCCGGGTCGAGGTGGCGAACTGAGCCCAGCGGCAGCGCCCGGATCCTGGCGATCGCGGGGCTACAGGCCGGTGAGGGTGAGTTCGAAGGAGTACAGCGACGCGCGGTAGACGTGGTCGCCGTACTCGACGGCGCGGCCGTGGTCGTCGTACACGGTGCGGCTCATCGTGAGCAGCGGCGCGCCTCGGGGCTCGTCCAGCGCGCGCGCTTCGGCGGACCGCGCGGAGCGGGCTCCGATGGTCTGGCTCGCCATCTTCAGCGTGATCCCGGCGCGGCGCAGGATGTCGTAGAGGCCGTACTCGGCCAGGTCTTCCCGGGTCAGCGCGAGCAGTTGGACCGGCAGGTAATTGTGCAGCAGCGCGAGCGGCTCGTCATCGGCGTGGCGGAGCCGCTCGATGGCGTACACGTCGGCGCCTTCGGCGAGTCCGAGCGCGTGCGCGACCGGGCCGGTCGCCGCCTCCACCTCGAACGAGAGCACCTCGGTGCTTGGCTTGCGCCCGGTCTTGGCGAGGTCGTCGTACAGGCTGGTCAACTCCAGCGGCCGCCGCACCTTGGTGTGCACCACCTGGGTGCCGACGCCGCGTTTGCGCACCACGAGCCCGCGGTCCACCAGGTGCTGGATGGCGCGCCGCATCGTCGGGCGGGACAGGCCGAGCTGGTCGGCCAGGGCGATCTCGTTCTCCAGGCGGCTGCCCGCGGGCAGGTCCCCCGACTCGATCGCCTGCTCGAGGTGCTGCGCCACCTGGAAGTAGAGCGGAACCGGGCTGGCCCGGTCCAGCGGAATCCGCGGGGCGGCAGGGGACATTCAGCACCTCCTCGAAGCGCGAGAGCCGACTGGCGGAGCCAGTATCACACGAGCCACACTAAGTCAGATAGACAGAATGTTAAGACAATGTATTGACGCGCTCACAGCCGCCGGAGTACAAAAGGCTGCGACGCGGCTCACAGCAGACGGAGGAGAGAAGACACATGCGGGTCGGACTCATCGGGGCCGGGCGGATCGGCGCGTTGCACGCGGCCACGCTGCACCACCTCCCCGAGGTGGATTCGCTGGTCATCGCGGACGCCGACGCCGGCCTCGCCCGATCGGTCGCGGAGTCGCTGCGAGCCGGCGACGCGGGCCGGGCCGAGGCGGCCGACAGCGTCGAGGCCGCGCTGTCAGCCGGCCTCGACGGGGTGGTGATCGCCGCCGCCACGCCGGCCCACGCGGAGCTGATCCACCTGGCGCTCGACGCGAAACTGCCGGTGTTCTGCGAGAAGCCGGTCGCCCCGGACGTGGCCGGCACCCGCGAGGTGATCGCGCACGTGGCGGCCAGCGGCGCGCCACTGCACGTGGGATTCCAGCGTCGGTTCGACGCCGGCTACCTCGCGCTGCGCGAAGCCGTCCGGTCCGGGCGGCTGGGTTGGCTGCACACCCTGCGGGCGGTGACCGCCGACGCGGCGCCGCCGCCCGCGGCGTACCTCCCGGCTTCGGGTGGCATCTTCCGGGACTGCGCGGTGCACGACTTCGACGCGATCCGCTTCGTGACCGGCCGCGACATCGCGGAGGTGTACGCCACGGGCGCCAACAAGGGCGAGGCGTGCTTCGCCGGGGCCGGAGACGTGGACACGGCCGCCGCTGCCCTCACCCTCGACGACGGCACGCTCGCCACCGTCACCTGCACCCGCTACAACGGCCAGGGGTACGACGTGCGCCTGGAAGCCTGCGGCTCGACCGGCAGCATGGTCGCCGGCCTGGACGACAAGACCCCGCTGCGCTCGGCTGAGCCGGGGACGACCTGGCCCGGCGGCAGCCCGTACCGAGCGTTCATGGACCGCTTCCGCGACGCCTACGTCGCGGAGTTGAAAGCCTTCACCGAGCTGGCCGCCGGCCGGATCGACAGCCCCTGCACCGCCGACGAGGCCCTGGAGGCGCTGCTGGCCGCCGACGCCGCGGACCTGTCCCGCCGCGAGCGCCGCCCGGTGCGCATCGAGGAGGTGCGATGACCACCCCAGCGGTGCGAGACCGGATCGCCGCCGCGCCGATCTCCTGGGGCGTCTGCGAGGTCCCCGGCTGGGGCCACCAGCTCGCGCCGGAGCAGGTGCTCAGGGAGATGCGCGACCTCGGCGTCGCCGCCACCGAGTTCGGCCCCGAGGGCTTCCTGCCGGACGAGCCGATCGCGAAGGCCTCGCTGCTCGCGGCGTACCAACTGAAGTCTGTCGGCGGGTTCGTCCCCACCGTGCTGCACGACCCCGGCCACGACCCGCTGCCCGAGGTCGACCGGGCGCTCGACGGGTTCGTCGCCGCCGGCGCCGGGGTGCTGGTGCTCGCGGCCGCCACCGGGCAGCAGGGGTACGACACCCGCCCGACCCTCGACGAGACCGGCTGGAAGACGTTGCTCGGCAACGCGGACCGGCTCGCCAGACATGCGGAGGACCGCGGCGTCAGGGCGACACTCCACCCCCACGTCGGCACAATGATCGAAAACCATGCGGAGGTACGCAGAGTGCTCGACGGCTCCGACGTGCCGCTCTGCCTCGACACCGGCCACCTGCTGATCGGCGGGACCGACCCGGCCGAGCTCACGCGTGAGGCCGCGGACCGGATCGCGCACACGCATCTCAAGGACGTCGACGCGGGACTGGCCGGCCGGGTCCAGGCCCGCGAAGTGGCCTACACCGACGCGGTGCGCGACGGCGTCTACCAGCCGCTGGGCCAGGGCGACATCGACATCGCGGGGATCATCGCTGCGCTGGAGGACAGCGGCTACACCGGCTGGTACGTCATGGAGCAGGACACGATCCTCGCCGAGCCGCCTGCCGGCGACGACGACGGCGGCCCGGCACAGGACGTCCGCGCCAGCATCGAGTACCTGCGGGGCCTCGCATGACGGATGTGCTCACCGCGGGGCGGGTCGGGGTCGACATCTACCCGCACCAGAGCGGCGTCGGGTTGGAGGACGTGACGTCGTTCGGCAAATGGGTCGGCGGCAGCCCGACGAACGTGGCCGTCGCGGCGGCCCGCCACGGCCGCGGCGCCGCGGTGATCACCGCTGTCGGGGACGACCCGTTCGGCCGGTACGTCCGCGGCGCCCTCGACGACTACGGGGTCGACACCCGCCACGTCGCCGTGAAACCCGGGCGGGCCACCCCGGTGACGTTCTGTGAGATCTTCCCGCCGGACCACTTCCCGGTCTACTTCTACGGCCGCCAGCCCGCCCCGGACCTGCTGATCGACGGTTTCGATCTCGACGCCGTACGAGCAGCGAAGGTTTTCTGGGTCACCGCCACCGGCCTGTGCGCCGAGCCCAGCCGCACCGCCACCCTGGAGGCGCTCGAAGCTCGGGGCCGGCGCGGGATCACGGTCCTGGATCTGGACTACCGGCCACAGGTCTGGGCCGCCCGCGAGGACGCCCGGCACTGGGTCCAGCAAGCGCTGCCCCACGCGACCGTCGCGGTCGGCAACCTCGACGAGTGCGACACCGCCGTCGGCGTCACCGAGCCCCGCGACGCCGCGACAGCGCTCCACGACCACGGCGTCGACCTCGCCGTTGTCAAGCAGGGCCCCAAGGGGGTGTACGGCGACGACGGCGCGACCACCGCCGAGTCGGCGCCGATCCCGGTCGCCGTCGTCAACGGGCTCGGCGCCGGCGACGCGTTCGGCGGCGCGCTGTGCCACGGACTGCTCGCCGGCTGGGATCTGGCGAAGACGCTCCGGTTCGCCAACGCCGCCGGCGCGATCGTCGCCTCCCGCCTGGCCTGCTCGGACGCGATGCCGACCACCGCCGAGGTCGAGGCCCTGCTGCGGGAGACCGGCGATGAGTGACCTCGCGAAGCTGCTCGACGTCCGGGTCAACCGCCCCGAGGCGATCGCCGAGGCGGCGGCGCGCCGCGCACGCCGGGAGGCTCCCGTCGGGCCGAGCGGCCGGCTGCTGGTCATCGCCGCGGACCACCCGGCGCGCGGCGCGCTCCGCGCCGGAGACCAGCCGCTCGCCATGGCGGACCGGACAGAGCTCCTGGACCGGTTGCGCACCGCGCTGTCCCGCCCCGGCGTGGACGGCCTGCTCGCCACCGCCGACGTGATCGAGGACCTGCTGCTGCTCGGCGCGCTCGACCACAAGCTCGTGATCGGCTCGATGAACCGCGGCGGCCTCGCCGGCACCGTCTTCGAGATCGACGACCGGTTCACCGGACCGGACGCCGCCGCGCTGGCGCGGATGGGCTTCGACGGCGGGAAGATGCTGTTCCGGATCGACCCGGACGATCCCGCGACGGCGCCGACGATGCAGGCGTGCGCCCGGGCGATCGACGAGCTCGCCGAGCGCCGGCTGATGGCGATGGTGGAGCCGTTCATCTCGCGCCGGGACGGCGGCACCCGCCACGGGCGGGTCCGCAACGACCTGTCCCCCGAGGCGGTGATCCGGTCGCTGACCGTCGCCAGTGGACTGGGTGGCACGAGCGCGTACACCTGGTTGAAGATCCCTGTCGTGGAGGACATGGAGCGGGTCGCGGCTGCCAGCACGCTGCCGATGCTGCTGCTCGGCGGCGAGGTCCAGGCCGACGCCGACGCCACGTACGCCCGCTGGCAGAAGGCCCTCGCCCTGCCGACGGTGAGGGGTCTGGTGGTGGGGCGGGCGTTGCTCTACCCGCCGGACGACGACGTGGCCGCGGCCGTCGACACCGCGGCGAGCCTGCTCGGGAGGCCCGTGTGATGCACCCCACGAAAACGCTCCGCTTCGCTCCACGTTTCCGCGGGGGCCCCGCATGACGAAGCTGCATCTGCCCGCCGGGTCCGCCGCGGACGGCCCGCACGACCTGGCCATCACCCCCGAGTCGGCCGGCTGGACGTACTCCGGCCTGCGGATCCTGCGGCTCGGCGCCGGTGAGTCTCACACCTTCGCCACCGGCGACGAGGAGATGCTGGTGCTGCCGCTGTCGGGCGGGGGCGCGGTCGAGTGCGACGGCGAGACGTTGGCGCTCGATGGGCGGGCCGACGTGTTCTCCCGCGTCACCGACTTCGCGTACCTGCCGCGGGAAGCTTCCGTGACGATCGCGTCCCAGCAGGGTGGGCGGTTCGCGTTGCCGTCCGCGCGGTGCCAGCGTCGTCTGACTTTCCGGTACGGCGCCGCCGAGGACGTGCCTGTGGAGTTGCGCGGCGCCGGGGTCGCCAGCCGGCAGGTCAGCAACTTCTGCTCCCCCGAGGCGTTCGACTGCGACAAGCTGATCGCGGTGGAGGTGCTGACGCCGGGCGGGAACTGGTCGTCGTACCCGCCGCACAAGCACGACGAGGACCGTCCCGGCGAGTGCGTGCTGGAGGAGATCTACTACTTTGAGGTCGCCGGCCCCGGCATGGGATACCAGCGGGTGTACGGTGCTGTCGACGTGCTCGCCGAGGTGCGCACCGGGGACGCGGTGCTGATCCCGGCCGGCTGGCACGGCCCGTCGATGGCTGTCCCCGGATACCACCTCTACTACCTCAACGCGATGGCTGGCCCGGCCGCCGAGCGGCGGTGGCTGATCTGCCACGATCCGGCCCACACCTGGGTGCGCGACACCTGGCCCGACCAGGCTGTCGACCCGAGGCTCCCGTTGACCAGTTGGAGGCAGGCATGAGGCTGACGGTCGCCCAGGCGCTGGTGCGCTTCCTCGCCCACCAGTGGACCTCCCGGGACGGGACCGAGCAGCGGCTGATCGACGGTTGCTTCGGGATCTTCGGCCACGGCAACGTCGCCGGGATCGGCGAAGCCCTCCTCGAAGCGGGTGACGATCTCCGCTACTACCAGGCCCGCAACGAGCAGGCCATGGTGCACGCAGCCGTCGGGTACGCCCGGATGCGCAACCGGCTCTCCACGCTCGCCTGCACCACCTCGATCGGCCCCGGCGCGACGAACATGGTCACCGGCGCGGCGCTCGCCACGATCAACCGGATCCCGGTGCTGCTGCTGCCCGGCGACATCTTCGCCACCCGGGTCGCCGACCCGGTGCTGCAACAACTGGAGGATCCGCGCTCGTACGACATCTCGGTCAACGACTGCTTCAAGCCGGTGTCGCGGTTCTGGGACCGGGTCAACCGCCCGGAGCAGTTGCCGGCCGCGCTGCTCGGCGCGATGCGGGTGCTCACCGACCCGGCCGAGACCGGCGCGGTCACCCTGGCGCTCCCCCAGGACGTGCAGGCCGAGGCGCACGACTGGCCGGAGGAGCTGTTCGCGAAGCGGGTCTGGCACGTGGGCCGCCCGGCGCCGGAGGCCGACGCGCTTGACCGTGCCGCGGCGGTGCTCCGGGGCGCGCGGCGCCCGCTGATCGTGGCCGGCGGCGGCGTCATCTACTCCGAGGCCACGTCCGCGCTGCGGGAGTTCGCCGAGGCGACCGGCATCCCCGTCGCGGAGACCCAGGCCGGGAAAGGCTCACTTCCGTACGACCACCCGAGCAGCGTCGGCGCGATCGGCGCGACCGGCACGACGTCGGCCAACGCGCTCGCCCGCGAAGCCGATGTGGTGCTCGGGATCGGCACCCGCTACAGCGACTTCACGACAGCCTCGCGCTCGGTGTTCGCCGACCCTGACGTGCGGTTCGTGAACCTGAACATCACCGGCTTCGACGCTCACAAGCACTCGGCGGCGTCGCTGGTCGGCGACGCGCGGGCCGGAATCGAGGCGCTGCGCGGCGCCGTCGACGGCTGGCGCGCCGAGCCGGCGTACCAGGAAAGGGCACGTGAACTGGCGGCGGCGTGGGACGCGACCGTGGAGCGGGCGTACCGGCTCGGGCACGGGCCGCCCCCCGCGCAGAGCGAGATCATCGGGGTCGTCAACGAGGTCAGCCGACCCCGCGACGTGGTGGTGTGCGCGGCCGGATCGATGCCCGGCGACCTGCACAAACTGTGGCGTGCCCGGGATCCGAAGCAGTACCACGTCGAGTACGGCTACTCCTGCATGGGCTACGAGATCGCGGGCGGCCTGGGCGCGAAAATGGCTCTGCTCAGCCCGGAGAACCGCGACCGCGAAGTCTTCGTGATGGTGGGCGACGGGTCGTACCTGATGATGGCCCAGGAGTTGGCCACCGCCGTCGCCGAAGGCGTCAAGCTCGTCGTCGTCCTGGTGCAGAACCACGGCTTCGCGTCCATCGGCGCCCTGTCGGAGTCGGTGGGGTCGCAGCGGTTCGGCACCCGCTACCGGTACCGCAACTCGGCCACCGGCCAGCTCGACGGCGACGTGCTGCCCGTCGACCTGGCCGCGAACGCCGCCAGCCTCGGCGCGGACGTGCTGCGCGCCGAGACCGTGGACGAGTTCCGGGAAGCGCTGCGCAAGGCGCGGGAGTCCTCGCGCACCACCGTGGTCCACATCGAGACCGACCCGCTCGCGCCGGCGCCGGACAGCGAAGCCTGGTGGGATGTGCCGGTCGCCGAAGTGTCCGCTCTGGACAGCACCCGAGCCGCCCGCCAACGGCACGAGGACGCCAAACGCGCCCAGCGCCCCTACCTGTGAGGACTGACGAGACGACACTCACCATCGAACACTGGATTCACGGGGCTCGCACTCCCGGCGCCCCGACACCCCGTACCCACCAAAACAAGGCCGGTGGAGCACCCACCAGCCGAAGCCGGAGGAACCGATGATCTCCAGAAAGCGACTCCTCATCTCGCTGTTGGCGCTGCCGCTCGTGCTGAGCGCGTGCGGTGGTGGCGGCGGCGATGAAGGCGGAGGCGGCAAGAAGACCAGCGACCTGTCTTTCGCCGTGGTCTCGCACAGCAACCCGGGCGACAAGTTCTGGGATGTCGTCAAGAGCGGCGCCGTGCAGGCCGGCAAGGACCTCGGCGTGAAGGTGGACTACCAGGGCGCCGGCGACCCCAACCAGCAGTCGCAGCTCATCGACAACGCGGTGAGCAAGAAGGTCGACGGGCTGGTGGTGTCGATGGCCAACCCGGACGCGTTGAAGGAGGCGATCGGCAAGGCCGTCGCCGCCGGCATCCCGGTGATCACGATCAACTCGGGCGTGGAGAAGTCCAAGGAGTTCGGCGCGATCACCCACGTCGGGCAGACCGAGCGGATCGCCGGCGAAGCCGCCGGTGAACGGCTGAAGTCCGAAGGCGGCTCCAAGGCCATCTGCGTCATCCACGAGGCGGGCAACGTCGGGCTGGAGGAGCGCTGCGCCGGCGCCAAGGACAAGTTCGGCGACGTGCAGAACCTCCAGGTCAGCGTGAGCGACCTGGCCGACGCCAGCTCGAAGATCAAGGCGAAGCTGCAGTCCGACAAGTCCGTCGACGCGGTGCTGACCCTGAACAACGGCGTGGCGATCGCCGCCCGGGACGCGATCCGGGACTCCGGCGCGGAGGCGAAGCTGGCGACGTTCGACCTGGACAAGGACGTCCTCGCCGCGATCGAGGCCGACGAGATCTCGTTCGCGATCGACCAGCAGCCGTACCTGCAGGGCTACCTGCCGATCTCGTTCCTGCAGCTGTACAACACCAACGCCAACTCCGTCGGCGGCGGCCAGCCGGTGCTCACCGGCCCCGGCTTCGTCGACAAGTCCAATGCCAAGACCGTCGCGGAGTACGCCGGGAAAGGCACGCGCTGAGGCTCTGCGGGGAGGGCGGGTCCGCCTGCCCTCCCCGCGCGCCCGGCGCTCGAAGGGAGTCCCACGATGACAACGGCCGTCCCCACGGCGGACGAACGCATCGCGCCCGTCGGCGTGCTCCGGCGACTGCTGGTCCGGCCCGAGCTCGGCGCCGTGGTCGGGGCGATAGCGGTGTTCACGTTCTTCGCCTCGCTGTCACCGGTGTTCCGCTCGGTCGAGGGCATCGCCAACTGGCTGGACCCGGCCTCCACGCTCGGCGTCATGGCGGTGGCGGTCGCGCTGCTGATGATCGGGGGCGAGTTCGACCTGTCCGCCGGCGTGCTCACCGGCACCAGCGGCCTGACCCTGGCGATGCTGAGCGCTGTGTACGGCTGGAACATCTGGTCGGCGATGCTGGTCGGCCTGGTGCTGGCGCTGGCGATCGGCCTGTTCAACGGCATGATGGTGATCCGCACGAAACTGCCGAGCTTCATCGTCACGCTCGGCACGATGCTGATGCTGATGGGCATCAACCTCGGCGTCACGAAAGCCGTCACCGGCAGCGTCCAGATCGGCGGCATCGCCGACGCGCCCGGCTACGACCTGGCCCGCCGCATGTTCGCCCAGACGATCCCGTTCCTCGGGGTCGAGTTCCGGGTGGCGATCTTCTGGTGGCTCGGCGTCACCGCGATCGCGACCTGGGTGCTGCTCCGTACCAAAGCCGGGAACTGGATCTTCGCATCCGGCGGCAACGCGCCAGCGGCGCGCAGCGTCGGCGTGCCGGTCGCCCGGACGAAGATCGCCCTGTTCATGACCACCGCGTTCGCGGCCTGGCTGGTCGGCTCGATCCTGGCGCTGCGCCTGACCTCGGTGCAGGCGAACACCGGCATCAACCAGGAGTTCATCTACATCATCGCGGCCGTGATCGGCGGCTGCCTGCTCACCGGCGGGTACGGCTCCGCGATCGGCGCCGCCATCGGCGCGCTCATCTTCGGCATGGCCGACAAGGGCATCATCTTCGCCGGGTGGGACAGCGACTGGTTCAAGTTCTTCCTCGGGGTGATGCTGGTGTTGGCGACGCTCACCAACCACATGGTGCGCCGGTTCGCGGAGGAGAAGCGCAAATGAGCACCGAGCCGACAGTGAGTGAGCATCGCAGGCCCGCCAGGGCCGAGTGCGGGGTCCCCGCGAAGGCGCGGAGCGCAGCGGAGCGGCTTCGTGGGGTGCAGCAGCGGAGCGATTGCGGAGGCGAGCCATGAGCACCGAGACGACGCCGCAGCCTGGCGGCGCCGGGGCGCCACTGCTGGAGGTGCGGGACATCGCCAAGTACTTCGGCAGCGTGATCGCCGTGCAGGCGATCAGCACGACGGTCCGGGCCGGCGAGGTGACATGCGTGCTCGGCGACAACGGCGCCGGCAAGTCCACGCTCATCAAGATCCTCTCTGGAGTGCACCAGCACGACGCGGGCCAGTTCCTGGTGGACGGGGCACCGGTGCGGTTCGGCAGCCCGCGCGCGGCCCTCGACCGGGGCATCGCCACCGTGTACCAGGACCTGGCGATGATCCCGCTGATGTCGATCTGGCGGAACTTCTTCCTCGGCTCCGAGCCGACTCGCGGGTGGGGGCCGCTCAAGCGGTTCGACGTGGAGTTCGCCAAGCGGGTCTGCCGTCAGAACCTCCTCGACATGGGGATCGACATCCGCGACCCGGAGCAGCCGGTCGGCACGCTCTCCGGCGGGGAGCGGCAGTCCGTGGCGATCGCCCGCGCCGTGTACTTCGGCGCCCGGGTGCTGATCCTCGACGAGCCGACCTCCGCGCTCGGCGTGAAGCAGGCCGGGGTGGTGCTGAAATACATCGTCCGGGCCCGCGACCGCGGCCTCGGAGTCGTCCTCATCACCCACAACCCGCACCACGCGTACCCGGTCGGCGACCGGTTCCTGGTGCTCAAGCGGGGACGTTCGCTCGGCGAGTGGGCCAAGCCGGACATCAGCCGCGACGAGCTGACCCAGATGATGGCTGGCGGGGCGGAGTTGGAGCAGCTCGGCCACGAGCTGGAACGCGACGCCGAGGACTCGGAGCTTGCCGCTGTCGCGCGGGAGGTCGGACAGGACGCGAAGGATCTCGGGATCGCCCCGTGAGAGAGGAGACCTGGTGCGGATTCTGCTCGTCGGCGGAGCCGGCCACGTCGCGGGGCTGATCCTGCCGCGGCTCGCCGAGCGGCACGAGGTGCG
>WHSM01000416.1 GCA_009380105.1 Micromonosporaceae bacterium | reverse complement strand
GGTCAACGCTCCTCACTTCGTCGCCCTGGTCCGTGCCGGCGCGAAATTCGAGAAGGGGAAGCTGGTCGAGCGGCCCGACGAATCAGGAGGTGATCAGCAAGCCGCGTGACACGCCGATCCACAGGTATTGACAATTCCTCCCGAGTGCGTCGCTCATCTGGTCTGTGGTCCAGAACTCGGCTGGCGCCTCCGGTGGGCGGATAACCAGGTCGCGAGCCTTTGCCTGGCAGGAAGCGCACAGGCTGCCCGCGTTGTCGCGGGCAAGACGTGTCCCGCAACGGCAGTAACGCGACGCGGCCTGTTGCTTCATGCCTCTCCCTGACCAATCGCCCCTCGGCTCCGGCACGGCCGGATGCGACCACTCTAAGTGCCTCGTCGTATGCGGCTTATGCATGCGGCGCATACGCCACTAGTCATGCAGTCGATCACCCCGCGCCAGGACAGTGGGTCACATGCCGGATACAGATCGCAAGACTAGTTCCGCAGCGGCCGTTGGAGCACGCCGGATGAATCGGGGAGAGCCGGACCGTCATCTCGATGCGTCGGATCTGTTGTTCGAGGTCGGGCGGCAGATGCAGGCGGTGGCGCTGGTGACGCGTAGGCACGAGTTGGTGCCGGCTCAACAGCTGTGTGAGTGCGGAAGGCTGGCGCTACGGGTGCTGCCCGTGTTGGGGCTGCGGTGTGATATCGCGTGCCACCAGTGGGATCTGGCGTATGCCTTGATCCAGCGACTGTTGCCCCAGATACCGGACCGCAACGTAGGCAGCGCCGACGGCCCTGCGGTCGGGCGGGCCTCAGTGCGTCCCGCAGGTCATGCGTCCTCGCGGGCGGGCCTGCGATGAAACGAGACTCCGCCGATCCCGTCTCTGCGCACGGGCGGCCAGCGGCAACAGCGGACGGGGACCGTGTGTCTGGGCTGATTGCTGATGTGTTCCACACCCTGGTGACCCAGCCGACGACGTTGTGCAATCTGGACTGCGCCTACTGCTACCTGCCGGACCGTAAACGCCAGCGGTTGATGACCGCCGATGTAGCCGCCGCGCTGGCGGGGTCCGTCGCTGAACAGGACAGCCCGTATCCGGTAGAGGTCGTTTGGCACTGCGGCGAGCCGCTGGCGACTCCGATCGGACATATGCGGTCGCTACTGACCGCGTTCGAGCCGTTGCGCCGCAAGGGTGCGATCACCCACGGAGTGCAGACCAACGCCACATTGCTCAACGACGCGTGGTGTGAGCTGCTCACCGAGTACGGCTTCCACGTTGGCGTGTCGATCGACGGTCCCGCCGCCTGCAACGCCGCCCGCGTGGACTGGGCCGGTCGCCCGTCACACGAACGGATCATGCGCGGCGTCGCGCGGCTCCGCGACGCGGGCATCCCCTTCACCGTCATCTGCGTCGTCACTCCGGACACCATCGGCCGCGCCGCTGAACTGGTGCGGTACTTCACCGATCTGGGCTGCGCCTCGGTCGGGTTCAACCTCGAAGAGCAGGAAGGCGCCAATGCCTTCCGGGCGCCGATCAGCGTCGAGCAGTCTGAGGCCTTCTGGCGAGACCTGTGGCGGCTGCGACAAGCTGGAGCACGACTGCCGATCCGGGACCTCGACCGTCTCTGCGACTGGATCGGCGCGACCCGCGCCGGCGGCGTCGACCAGCGGCCGTTCGACCCGATCCCTACCGTGTCCCACGACGGCGACGTGGTGATCCTGTCACCAGAACTGCTCGGCGTCCGCAGTCCCGACTACGACTTCGTGATCGGCAACGTGCGCCGCCAGAGCATCCCCGCGATGCTCGCCCGAGCCGGCCGCATGCGGTACGTCCGGGAGTTCGGTCAAGCACTCCGCGGCTGCGCTGACACGTGCGAGTTCTACGACTTCTGCCAAGGAGCCCAGGCCGGCAACCGCTACTTCGAGACCGGCAGCTTCACCGTCTCCGAGACCGCCTACTGCCGCAACACCCGTCAGGCCCTGGCGCGCGCAGCCATCGCCTGCCTCACCCAACAAGCACCAGAAAGGAGGTGACACCATGACACCCCTCGCCGCCCTTGTCGCGCAACCCGCCCAGAGGCTGGCGCGACTCGACGTGACCGCCGGCGCCAACCAGTCCCGGACCGGCGCGCCGAACGCGTGGGACAACCGTCCCTCATGGGACAACTGGCGCAAGCACCGCTGACACAACAGATCAACGCGGCCCGTCATGCAGGCGTTTTGGCGGGCCGCGCCACTCTCGGCGTCTACCGTGAGGCCCCATGAAAACCCGCACCATTCGCGACTTGACCATCCTGCTGCCCGGCGAAGACCCCGCCGACCTCGAACCACTCGACGCCCCACCGCGCGACGACGAGGCCATCGCCAGGCGGTTGATCACCGGCCAAGCCTGGACCCGAGCGCACATCACCAGCGCGACGCTCAGCGGCTGCTGGCTGATCAACGCCGACCTGTCCGCAATGGTGTTCGAGTCAGTCACGCTCGACCGGTGCGTGCTCCGCGGCGCCACTCTCATCGGAGCCCGCCTCGCCGACGTGACGCTCAAGAACGTGATCTTCGAAAACTGCCGCCTCGACTACGCCACCTTCCACAACACCCGCACCACAGGCCCCACGGCCTTCCTCGGATGCTCCCTCACCGAGACCACGCTCGAACATTGCAAACTCACACAGGCCGCCTTCGACGGCTGCAAACTCGCCGGCACCACGCTCGACGCCACGGACCTCCGCAGCGCCGACCTGCGAGGTAACGACCTCTCCACCATCGCAGGAATCACCTGTCTGCGCGGAGCGACCGTGAGCGAAGACCAGCTACCCAGCATCACCGATGCACTAGCACGCGACCTCGAACTAAGAATCAAAGCCCAGGTTTGAGGGCACCTGGAAGAAGGACCGATTCACCAGGGAGCAGTCATGGAGCATTGGCGGAGCCACGACTACCGCGCCAAGTCCACCCCGCCAGCTACGCCGAGGACCAGCGCAGATCGAACTTCAGCGGGGCGCTGTGCCTCACCCGTACCGGCGACGCGGCTGAAGGAGTCCGGCACGCCCAGACCGTGCTGGTGGCGCTGCCCAGGCCGACCACATCCGCCGGACAATCGATCTGGCCACCCGCGTCCTGGACGCCGTGCCCCATCGAACAACGGAGCAGCGCGGCCATCACATCGCTCCGCGACTGTCTCGACTCGCTGCAGCCGTCCGCTGAACTGACAAGAGGTGCCCATGACCGTGTCAACTGAGCTGATCCTGCGCCGGCACGACGCCGCCGAGACCCTGCTTCTGAAGCAACCCGTCCTCAGGGTGTACGGCTCCTCCCACGCGGAGCCCATCCGCAACGACCCCTGGTTCAGCGAAGACAAGTTCTGGCAACGACTGGTCGAGTTGTACGCCCCGGGCCGTGACTTCGAGACAGTCACCGCCTGGCTCAACGACGAGTTGGTCGGGTACGCGTTCGGCAGCCCCCGCGACGACTCAGCCGACACCTGGGCAGAGATCAAAGCCGCGATGCCGGTCTTCCCAGCGCCCGACGAGCCCGAGCCGATCTACATCTTCCGAGAATTCGCCGTGCACCCCGACCACCAAGGCCGAGGCTACGGACGCAGGCTGCACGATCACCTGCTCGACGAGCGCCCAGAACGCCTCGCGCACCTCCTCGTGCGCGTCGACAACCAGCGAGCCAAAGCGGCCTACACCTCCTGGGGCTGGCAGAGGATCGGCTCCACAAGGCGCAGATTCCCGTGCTGCGCGCCGCCGCCCGAGCCCTGTCGGTACGAGCGGGTCGACGCGTTGTCGGAAGCGCGAAGTCAGCAGAAGCCTGGCAGCGGTAGTCGGCGCACCATCGCGTCGAGTACGG
>WHSM01000224.1 GCA_009380105.1 Micromonosporaceae bacterium | reverse complement strand
CGGGCCCGACCGCGGCCCACGCAACGCGCTCGCCGTGCTGCACGGCGGGCGAGCAATCGCCCGGTACTTCAAACACCACCTGCCGAACTACGGCGTGTTCGACGAGGGCCGCTACTTCGTCCCCGGCGAGGTCCTGCCCGTCGTGCGGATCGGCGGCGTGGACGTGGCGTTGACGATCTGCGAGGACCTGTGGCAGGCCGGCGGCCCGTTCGCGGTCGCGGGCCAGGCCCAGGTGGGGCTGGTGGTGAACATCAACGGCTCGCCGTACGAGCTGAACAAGGACGACGTCCGGCTGCCGCTGGTGCGGCGTCGCGCCGCCGAGGCGGGGGCTGTGACAGCGTACGTGAACATGGTCGGCGGCCAGGACGAGCTGGTCTTCGACGGCGACTCGATGGTCGTCGCGCCGGACGGGACGCTGCTGGCGCGGGGGGTGCAGTTCAACGAGCAGCTCCTTCTCGTGGACCTCGACCTGCCGGCCGCCGCTGGCGGGCCGTCAGGCGACCTCGGCGAGCTGCGGGTGGAGCGGCTGACGCTCTCCGAAGCGGTGGGCCCGCCGGCCGCGCCGGCCACTGAGCCAGGCGCTGCGCAGGTCGCCGAGCGGCTGGGTGACGAGGCCGAGGTGTGGCAGGCGCTAGTGACCGGCACGCGCGACTACGTGCGCAAGAACGGCTTCCGCTCGGTGGTCATCGCGGTCTCCGGCGGCATCGACTCCGCGGTCACGGCGGCGCTGGCGGCCGACGCGATCGGCGGCGAGAACGTGGTCGGCGTGTCCATGCCGAGCCAGTACTCCTCCGAGCACTCCAAGGACGACGCCGCGGACCTCGCCAAGCGCAACGGACTGGACTACCGGGTCGAGCCGATCCAGGAGATGGCCGACGCGTTCCTGGCGAACATGTCGCTGTCGGGCCTGGCCGTTGAGAACCTGCAGGCCCGGATCCGGGGCGTGGTCCTGATGGCGCTGTCCAACCAGGAGGGACACCTGGTGCTCGCCACCGGCAACAAGAGCGAGTACGCGGTCGGCTACTCGACGCTGTACGGCGACTCGGTCGGCGGGTTCGCGCCGGTGAAGAACGTGCCGAAGACGCTGCTGCAGCGGCTGGCGGCGTGGCGCAACGCCGACGCGGCGGCGCGCGGTGAGGTCCCCCCGATCCCGGAGAACACGATCGCCAAGCCGCCGAGCGCGGAGCTGCGGCCCGGACAGCTCGACACCGACTCGCTGCCTCCGTACGAGGTGCTCGACCCGATCCTCGCCGGCTACGTCGACGACGACCTCGGGCACGAGCAGCTGATCGCCGCCGGGCACGATCCCGCGCTGGTGGAGCAGGTGATCCGCATGGTCGACACGGCCGAGTACAAGCGCCGCCAGACGGCGCCCGGCCCCAAGATCAACCACAAAGCGTTCGGCCGAGACCGCCGCCTCCCCATCACCAACAAGTTCCGCGAGCGCAGCTAACCCCCGCAAATCACCTGTTCGCTCGCGCGTCCCTTGGCACTTGGTTGGGCAAATGGGGTGCAAAAGCCATGTGACGGGCACGGATCGGACCGTTTGCCCAACCAAGTGGAGAGGCGTGCGGTCGGCGCCATTGTGAAATGTCGCACGGGCTTCTGTTCGAGCCTTCACCCCAGTGAAACGATGGCGAAACAAGGCGAAATCCACCCGGGGACCCGCGAGGGCCTCGAGGCAAAGGAGCCGACCATGTCCCAGAACCAGCTCGCGTCCCAGCGCCACACCCCGGCCGAGGAGCCGTCGCTGTACGGCGGCGCATCGCCGGTGCGGCGGGTCAGGGTCCATCATCTGCTGGCCGCCAAGGAGCGCGGTGAACGGTGGCCGATGCTGACCAGCTACGACCAGTACACAGCGTCGATCTTCGACGAGGCCGGGATCCCGGTGCTGCTGGTCGGCGACTCCGCCTCCAACAACGTGTACGGCAACGAGTCCACGCTTCCGGTCACGCTCGACGAGCTGATCGCGCTGCTGCGCGGAGTGAGCCGCGCGGCCAATCGCGCGCTGGTGGTCGGCGACCTGCCGTTCGGCTCGTACGAGGCGAGTCCCGAGCAGGCCCTCGGCAGCGCGGTGCGCATGATGAAGGAGGGCGGCGCGCACGCCGTCAAGCTCGAAGGCGGCCAGCGGATGCGGCGTCAGATCTCCGCGATGGTCAGCGCCGGAATCCCCGTGATGGGGCACGTCGGCTTCACCCCGCAGAGCGAGCACCAGTTCGGCGGCTACCGGGTGCAGGGGCGCGGACTGTCGGGCGAGGACATCGTCGCCGACGCGCACGCGGTCGCGGAGGCTGGTGCGTTCGCCGTGGTGCTGGAGATGGTGCCCGGCGATGTGGCGAAGCGGATCACCGCCGAGCTGACGATCCCGACGATCGGCATCGGCGCGGGTCCGGAGTGCGACGCGCAGGTGCTGGTCTGGCAGGACATGGCCGGCCTGCGGACGGGCAAGCTGCCGCGGTTCGTCAAGCAGTACGCCGATCTGCACGGCGCCCTGTCCGACGCCACCCGCCGATTCGCCGACGAGGTCCGCGACGGCGTGTTCCCGACCGGCGAGCACACCTTTGACTAATGCCGTGCCGGTCACCGTCGAGGAGGTGCGGGCGCTGGCGCGGTCGCTGCCGCGCACCGAGGAGGCGCTGGTGCGCGACCGCGTCAGGTTCCGGGTGCGCGGCCTGGTCTACGTGTCGTTCTCCCGAGACGAGACGTTGATGGGCTTCGCGTTCCCCAAAGAGGAACGCGAAGCCCTGGTGGCGTCCGAGCCGGACAAGTTCCTGATGCCGGAGACCTCTGACCTGCGTTACAACTGGGTCCGGGCCCAGCTCGCCGCGCTCGATGCCGAGGAAATGCGCGAGCTCGTCATCGACGCGTGGCGGATGGTGGCGCCCAAGCGGGTCGCCGCCGAGCATCTGAACAGGTAGCCGGATCAGCAGTTCCTGCTGGTCTGGTAGCGCTTCAGGTAGTCGTACCAGGTGACGCCCTGGATCACCGGGCCGGATCAGGCGAGCTGGCGCTCCAGCACCGTCCGAGCCTCCGCCAGCGACGGGCCGTACCAGGTCAGATGGCGGCCGGAGACCAGCGCGCACGGGACGCCGCCGAACGCCTCCGGACCGTCATCGGCGGTGAAGCGGTACGGCTCGTCCGGCAGGACGACCAGGTCCGGCCGGCGTTGGAGGATCTCGTCGAGCGCAGGTCTCGGGTACCGCTCCGCCGAGTCGCCGTAGATGTTGTCCACGCCCAGCGCGCGGAGCACGTCCCCGGCGAAGGTGTCGCCGCCGAGGACCACCCACGGCCTGCGCCACACCGGGACTGCCGCCCGCCGCCGGGCGCCGCCGTGCGGCGCGGCCCAGGCCGCTGCCGCGGCGTCCAGCCACCCCGGCCGGCTCACCCCGAGCGCGGCGAACATCCGGCCGAGGCTGGCGAACGCCTCGTCCAGGGTGCGCGGATACGTCACCCAGACCGGGACTCCGGACTCCCGCAGCGCGGCCACGTCCTCGCGCCGGTTCTCCTCCGCGTTGGCCAGCACCAGGTCCGGCTCACACGCCAGGACCCGATCGAGCTTCGGGTACTTGGTGCCGCCGACCCTGGGCACGTCGAGGTCGGCGGGATGGCTGCACCAGTCAGTGGCTCCAACCAGCAGCTCCGGGGCGGTGACGGCGACGGCCTCGGTGAGCGACGGGACCAGCGAGACCACCCGGCGCGGCGCGCCGTCGTGGGGCTCGCCGAGATCATCGCGCAGCACCCGCGCCGCTGAGGTCATCGCGTGGCGCCTACACGTCCGTGACGCGCACCCCGGCGTGCGCCTTGTAGCGCCGGTTGATCGCGATCAGGTTCGCGGTGAGCGCCTCCACCTGGTGCGCGTTGCGCAGACGGCCCGCGTAGATGCCGCGCATCCCGGGGATCCGGCCGGCGAGCGCGATCACCAGGTCGGTCGCCTCGCGGTCCTCGCCGAGCACCATCACGTCCGTGTTGATCTCCGCCACGTCGGGGTCGGCGAGCAACGTCGCGCTGATGTGGTGGAAGGCCGCCACGACGCGGGACTCGGGCAGCAGCGAGGCCGCCTGCTCGGCCGCGCTGCCTTCCGGCACCGCCAGCGCGTACGGCCCCAGCTTGTCGAACCCGAGCGGGTTCACGCAGTCGACCAGGATCTTGCCGGCGACCGCGTCCCGGATCGACTCCAGGGTCGCCGCGTGCCCGTCGTACGGCACCGCCGCGATCACCACGTCGGCGGCCGCGCTGACCGAGGCGTTGTCGCCGCCGGAGAGCCGGCCCGAGTCGGCGCCGGGCAGCTCTGCCAGCTCCGCGGCGGACGACTCGCCCCTGGACGCGCTCCGCGAGCCGATCAGCACGTGGTGGCCGGACCGCGCGAACCGGTACGCCAGCCCCCGGCCCTGGTCGCCGGTGCCGCCGAGGATGGCGATGGACAGTCCGGAGGCGTCACGCGGCGCGATGTCAGACATCCGGTCATCCTCACACGTCGGCGACAACGAACCGCACGCGCCGCTGTGTGGGATCCGCCTCAACCAGACGCACCCGCACCCGCTCCCCCGGCGTCAGCGCTTCCCCCTCGCAGCGCGCCCGGACCGGCGGGTCCTCCAGGGTCACCGTGGCGCGGTTGGCGTCTCCGTTGACGTCGATCACCGCCGCGTCGAAGACCTGCCCGACGCGGTCGGCGAGCAGCACCGCCTCGGTGAGGTCGACCGCGGCGCGCTCGGCCTCCCCCGCGCGGCGGTCCGACGCCGAGATCGCCTCCGGCAGCTTCGGCACCGCGTCGCGGATCTCGGTGGGGACCTCGCGTCCGTCGTGGAAGGCGAGGCAGACCTCGGTGGCGTACCGGTCCGGGAGACGACGCAGCGGCGCGGTGACGTGCGCGTACGGGGCGCCGGCCCCGGCGTGCTCAGGCCGCTCCGGCGGCGCGCCGTCGAACGAGGTGTAGCCGGAGCCGCGGAGCAGCTCGGCGACCACGTCGAGCGCGGCGGCGCCACGCGGCGCGGCCGGATCCAGTTGGGCGATCACCTCACCGACCCTGGCGCCGTCCGGCCACTCGACACCCAGGGCGCGGGCTGCCGCTCGTACCCGCGAAAGATCTTTCTCCGCCGCGGACGGCAAGGTGCGCAGGAGCCCGAAACCGCCCTCCAACATCATCTGCGCCGCGGCCATCCCGGTGAGCAGCGAGATCTGCGCGTTGTGCTCTTCGACCGGGTGCGGGGCGCGCAGCTCCAGCCGCCAGCCGTCCCCGTGGGAGGTGATCTCCTGCTCCGGCAGGGGCAGGTTGACCGCGTCGCGCTGCTCGGACCACTCCAGGCGCAGCCGCCCGACCTCGGGCAGCAGCGCCACCGGATCCGGGGGGTTGCCGGCGTCGACGGCCTGCTGCACGCCGGCGTAGTCGAGCTTGGCGCGGCTGCGGACGGCGGCACGCTGCACGGTCACGCCGGTCTGCTCGCCATGCGCGTCCAGGTCGATGGACCAGAGCACCGCCGGCCGCACCTTCCCAGGGAGCAGGCTGGCGGCGTCCTCGCTGAGCACGAGCGGATGCAGCGGCACCCGGTCGTCCGGGAAGTAGATGGTCTGCCCGCGGCTCCACGTCTCCTGGTCGAGTGGCCCCGCGGCCGGAACGAACGACGCCACGTCGGCGATCGCGTAGTGCACCCGGTAGCCGCTGCCGCGCTTGACGATGCAGACCGCCTGGTCCAGGTCGAGGGAGTCCGGCGGATCGATCGTGACGAAGTCGATGTCGGTGCGGTCCGGCAGCGCGCCGGCCAGCTCCGCCGAACGCCTGGCGGCCTGCTCGGCCTGCCGCATCGCCTCGGGCGGGAACTCGCCGGGAAGGTCCAGCTCACGGCGCAGGGCGCTGAAGTCGATCCGGGGAGCGCGTACTCGTAGATTCGCCACGTCCTCCTTCCTACCAGCCGCGACCCCGATCAGGCTTCACTCAGCCGCCCGACCCTTCCCAGCGGGCGTCCTCGGCGTCCCACTCCTCGTTGCGCTCCCGCACCTTCTCCAACGCCGCCGCGGCGTCCTCTCTGGTCGGGTACGGCCCGAGGCGCCGCCGCGCGGGGCACACCCCGTCGCCGCTCTCGACCCGACTGTGCTTGACACACCACCAGAACTCACTCATACGGGTCACTCTGCCACGGTTCCGGGCGCGGGGCGCGGGGCGTGAGACACGCCCCGCGCCGTCCCTCCCCAGGGGGCTCGGGAGCCTCAGACCCGGGTGACCCGGATCGCGTCGGCGATCACGTAGCCGGTGGCGTTCGTCCAGCGGCTCACCGCCACCAGGTCGCGGTCGCCGGCCGCGAGGCTGAACGTGCCGATGGAACGCCACGCGCCCCCGCCGGTGCGCTGGTCGACGTGCACCGACTGGTTGCCGCTGGCCGTGACGACCACATGCGGCGTGGCGCTGTTGTAGCCGGAGTCGGACGGGTGCCACACCTCGATCCGGTGGTTCCCCGCCGCCGGGATGTTGACCTTGAACCAGGCCGCGTCGCTGGCCAGCACCGGGTTGGCGTACCGGTAGTCGGCCCCGTGCTTCAGGCTGGACCAGGTCGACACCCCCCAGTTGCCGCTCGCCGTGAACCGGCCCGCCGTGGTGTTGTCCACGGTGGTGGTGAAGGAGCCTCCGCCGCTCTGCAGGCCCATGTGCCTGGCGATGCCCAGGGCGTGCCCGCGGGCGGCAGCGGCGCGGAAGTCGGCGCGTTTGAGGAGGTTCGCGTCGTAGCTCGTGTCGATGAACAGGTTCTCCGTGAGGATCGCCGGCATGTTGGTTTCGCGCAGCACGTGGAAGTTCGCGGTCTTCTTGCCCCGGTCGGTGACCGAGGCGACAGAGCGCATCGCCGAGAGGATGTTGGAGTGCAGGGTGGTGTGCATGCTCTGGGTCACAGAGCTGGTGCTGGTGTACCGGTAGCTCTCGAACCCGGTGCCGCCGCCGGCGTTGATGTGGACGCTGACGAAGGCGTTCGCGCCCCAGGAGTTGGCGTCCGACGAGCGGTAGCTGAGGCTGCGCGAGACGTCGGTGGTGCGCGACATGCGAATGTCGACGACGTAGTTCGCCTTCAGGTAGTCCCGCGTCTGTAACGCGATGTCGAGGGTGAGGTCCTTTTCCCGAAGGCCGTTGCCGACGGCGCCGGAGTCCGTGCCGCCGTGCCCCGGGTCGAGGTAGAGCTTGGGAACCGCCGCCGCGGTCGGCTGCGCCAGCGCCTGGCTGCCGGCCCAGGGGGCCACCGTGAGACCGG
>WHSM01000233.1 GCA_009380105.1 Micromonosporaceae bacterium | reverse complement strand
GCGATCGCCGGCCGTGCCGACAGCGCGCTAGAGGATCTCGCCGGGTTCTTCGTCAACACGTTGGTGCTGCGTGCCGACGTCAGCGGTGACCCGACGTTCACCGAAATGCTGGCCCGGGTACGGGAGACCGACCTGACCGCGTACGCCCACCAGGACATCCCGTTCGAGCGGCTGGTCGAGGACCTGAACCCGGAACGGTCGCTGGCCCGGCACCCGATGTTCCAGGTCATGCTGGCCCTGCAGAGCGATCCGCAGTCCGAGACCTCGTGGCGGCTTCCCGGACTGCAGGTCGAGGAGCTGCCCGCGGCCGAGACGATCACCGCCCGCTTCGACTTGTCCGTCGGGCTGGCCGAGCTGCACGACGCCCAGGGCGCGCCCGCGGGCATCGAAGGCGGCATCCAGTACGCGGTGGACCTGTTCGAAGAGCAGACGGTGCGTGCCATCGCGGCCCGTCTGCAGCACGTTCTCGCACAAGCGGCCCTCGACCCGACGGTACGCATCAGTGGCCTCGATCTGTTGGAGGCCACCGAGCGGCGCATGGTCCTGGACGAGTGGAACGACACCGCTCAACCGACCCCGGCGGCCGCCGTTCCAGAGCTGTTTCGGGCGTGCGTCGTGCGGGATCCGCACGCGATCGCCGTCGTCAGCGGCGACACCGAGTGGACATACGGTGAGCTGGACGTGCGCGCCAACCATGTGGCGCACTGGCTGATCGACCGAGGCGTCAGCCCGGAGGACACGGTCGGCGTCGTGCTGGACCGATCGGCCGACTTGATCGCGGTGCTGCTGGGTGTGCTGAAGGCCGGCGCCGCGTACCTGCCGCTCGACCGGGACCAACCCACCGCACGGCTGCGCGCGATGCTGGCCGAGGCAGGCGCTTCGCTGGTGCTCGCCGACCGTCCAAGGGATCAGCTCGACACCGTGCGGGTGCCGGAGCTGCCCGAGAACGGGAGCAACGCCGCCCCGGACGTGGCGTTGTCTGGGGACAACCTGGCGTACGTCATGTACACGTCCGGCTCGACGGGTCTGCCCAAGGGTGTGGCGGTGACGCACCGCAATGTGGCTGATTTCGTCCTTGACCGTAGGTGGTCTGCGGATGTGGTGGAGCGGGTGTTGGTGCAGGCCAATCACGCGTTCGACGCGTCGACGTACGAGTTGTGGGTGCCGTTGACGCGTGGCGGCCGGTTGGTTGTGTTGCCGCCGGGGGAGGTGGATGCGGCTGAGCGGGGTCGGGTGATAGCTGAGCATGGTGTGACGAATGTGCATGCCACGGCGGGGTTGTTCCGGGTGTTGGCGGAGGAGTCGCCGGAAATTTTCGCTGGGGTGCGTGAGGTGTCCACCGGTGGTGATGTGGTGTCGGCGGCGGCGATTCGGACCCTTTTGGCGGCTCATCCGGGTTTGACGGTGCGGACGACGTATGGGCCGACTGAGGCGACGGCGTTTACGACCCAGGTCGCTTTCCGGGCTGGGGATGTGGTGCCGGCGTCGGTGCCGATCGGTTATCCGATGGACAACACCGGGGCGTATGTGCTGGACGAGTTCCTGCGACCGGCGCCGCCAGGGGTGGCCGGGGAGTTGTATGTCGCTGGGACTGGTGTGGCGCGGGGGTACGCGGGTCGCGCGGGGTTGACCGCGGAGCGGTTTGTGGCGTGTCCGTTCCAGGCTGGCGTGCGGATGTACCGGACGGGTGACCTGGCCAAATGGACGCCTGGTGGGCAGTTGGTGTTCGCGGGGCGTGCGGATGATCAGGTGAAGATTCGGGGGTTCCGGGTCGAGCCGGGTGAGATCGAAGCCGCTCTGGCGGCTCACCCGAGCGTCGGTCAGGCCGCGGTGGTCGCCCGGGAGGACCAGCCGGGGGTCAAGCGGTTGGTCGCCTACCTGGTCCCTGCGGGCGGTGAGATCGACCTGGAACAGGTCCGGGAGCACCTCGCGGCGAACCTGCCCGACTACATGGTGCCCGCGGCGACCATCGTGCTGGACCGCCTGCCGGTGACCGTGAACGGCAAACTCGACCATGCGGCGTTGCCCGCCCCTGATTTCGCGTCGGTGAGTCGGGGCCCGGCCACCCCGACCGAGGAAGCCCTGTGCGGTCTGTTCGCCGAAACACTCGGCCTGGAGACGGTCGGCGCTGAGGAATCCTTCTTCACCCTCGGCGGCGACTCCCTGCTGGCGATGCGGCTGATCGCCCGTATCCGGTCTGTACTCGACAGCGAAATCACCATCCGGGACGTGTTCGCCACCCCGACTGTGGCAGGTCTCGCCCGGCTCGCCGACGGCGACAGCTTGGGCGCCGTCCGTCGAGGCGTGGTCGCCACGGAGCGGCCGGAGACCATCCCGCTGTCGTACGGGCAGCAGCGGATGTGGTTCCTCAACCGGCTCGAGGGAGCAGGCGCCGGCGCCGCGTACAACGTGTCGTTCCCGGTACGGCTCAACGGTGAGCTGGACGTGGCCGCGCTGGAGGCGGCGTTCGGTGACGTCGCCGACCGCCACGAGACGCTCCGTACGATCTTCCCCGACGCCGGCGGGGTGCCCTGGCAGCACATCCTGGACGGACCCGCGTCCCGTCCCGCGCTGCAGGTCCGGCCAGCCACCGAGGACGAGCTGCCGGACCTGATCGCCGCATTCGGCGACCGTGGCTTCGACCTGGCCACCGATCTGCCGTGGCGCGCCCAGCTACTGGCGTTGTCCGACACGGAGCACGTCCTGGTGCTGGTGGCGCACCACATCGCGGTGGACGGTTGGTCGATGGGCGTGCTCGTTGGCGACGTGTGGACCGCGTACCGCGCCCGGCATGACGGTGCGGCGGCGGACTGGGCCCCGTTGCCGGTGCAGTACGCCGACTACGCGCTCTGGCAGCGGAAGACCCTCGGCGACCCCGACGACCCGGACAGCCTGATCAGCTCCCAGCTCGGCTACTGGCGCGACGCCCTGGCCGGGCTGCCCGAGGAACTCGCCCTGCCGACGGACCGGACCCGGCCCACGGCGGCGTCCTATCAGGGTCGGTCGGCGCCGATTCGGGTGGACGCCCCGGCGCACGCCGGGCTCGCGAGCCTGGTCGAGCAGGGATCGGCGACGATGTTCATGGTCGTGCAGGCGGCGCTGGCCGCACTGTTGAGCCGGCTCGGCGCGGGCGCCGACATCCCCATCGGCACCGCCATCGCCGGCCGCGACGACAGTTCGCTGGACGACATGGTCGGTTTCTTCGTCAACACGTTGGTGCTGCGTGCCGACGTCAGCGGTGACCCGACGTTCGCCGAGCTGCTGGCCCGGGTACGGGAGACCGACCTGGCCGCGTACGCCCATCAGGACCTCCCATTCGAGCGGATCGTCGAGGAACTCAGCCCGAAGCGTTCGCTGTCCCGGCACCCACTGTTCCAGACCCTGCTGACGCTGCAGAACGTCCCCGTGGTGGGGCGCCCCTGGGAGCTGCCGAGTCTGGACATCGTGCCGATGCCGGCGGACGAGAACGTCGCCGCCCGGTTCGACCTGTCGTTCACCCTCACCGAACACCGGGACGAGCACGGCTCCCCGGCCGGACTCGTCGGCAGCCTGCACTACGCGACCGATCTGTTCGACGAGACGACAGCGGTAGCGCTGGCGACCCGGCTGGCCCGCGTCCTGACGCAGGTCGCGGCCCATCCGGAGGCGCCGATCAGCCAGCTCGAAATCCTCGACAATGACGAGCGGCGCCGGGTGACCGAGGAGTGGAGCAACGCCGAGCGGCCGGTTCCGGCCGCCACGCTGCCGGAGCTGTTCCAGGCCCAGGCCGCCCGAACCCCGGAGGCGACGGCGGTGCTGGGCGAGGGCGTCTCGGTGACGTACGCGGAGCTGCGACACCGGGTCAACCGGGTGGCGCACTGGCTGGTCGACCGTGGCGTACGGCCCGAGGACCGGGTCGGCGTGCTGATGGAACGATCGACCGAGCTGCCCGTGGTCCAGCTCGGCATCACACACGCCGGCGCCACCTACGTCCCGATCGATCCGGACTATCCCACCGATCGGATCCGGTTCATCGTCACCGACGCCGCCCCGTCCCTGGTGGTGTGCAGCCGCGGGACCGCCGGACTGCTGCCCCCCGACGTCCCGTCGGTGGTGTGGGACGACCCCGCCACCGCGGCGGAGGTCGGGGCCCGGCCGGCGGAGGCGCCATCGGTTCCGCTGCGGCTGGGGCATCCGGCGTACGTGATCTACACCTCTGGCTCGACCGGCGTGCCGAAGGGCGTGGTGGTCACCCATTCCGGGCTGGCCAGCCTGTCCGGATGCCAGATCGACACGTTCGACGTGGGGTCGGAGTCCCGCGTGCTGCAGTTCGCGGCGCTGGGTTTCGACGCGTCGGTCTGGGAGCTGGTGATGGCGCTGACATCCGGAGCTGCCCTGGTGGTGGCGCCGGCCGGTCAGATGCCACCGCATCGCCCTTTGGGAGATCTTCTGGCCGAGTACGGCATCACCCACGTGACGCTGCCGCCCTCCGCGTTGGCCGGCGCCGACAGCCTGCCCGAGTCGGTACGTACCGTCGTCGTCGCAGGTGAGGCGTGCCCACCCGGTCTGGTCGACCTGTGGTCGTCGCGGCTGAACCTGGTCAACGCGTACGGCCCGACCGAGACGACGGTCTGCGCGACGATGTCCGCCGGGCTGAGCGCCGTGCCCGGTAGCACCACTGTGCCCATCGGCGGTCCGGTGTGGAACAGCCGGGTGTGCGTGCTGGACGAGTTCCTCCGTCCGGCCGCCCCCGGCGTGGTCGGCGATCTGTACGTGGCCGGCCCCAGCCTGGCGCGCGGCTACGTCCGGCAGTCGGGGCTGACGGCCGAGCGGTTCGTGGCCTGTCCGTTCGGCGGGCGGATGTACCGCACCGGCGACCTGGCTCGCTGGACCCGGGATGGCGAGTTGGTGTTCGCCGGTCGCGCCGACGACCAGGTGAAGATCCGTGGCTTTCGGGTCGAGCCGGGTGAGGCCGAGGCGGTGCTGGCCCGGCACGCGAGTGTCAACCAGGTCGCGGTGATCCCCCGCGAGGACCAGCCGGGCGTGACGCGGCTGGTCGCGTACGTGGTCCCGGCGGCGGACGGCGCCGACCCGGCGACGCTGCGGGAGTACGCCCGGGCCAGTCTCCCGGAGTACCTGGTTCCGGCCGCCGTGGTGCTGCTGGAGCAGCTCCCGATGACGGTCAACGGCAAGCTGGACCGGGCCGCGCTGCCCGCCCCGGAACGCGGGTCCGGTAGCCGTGGCCCCCAGACCCCGGTCGAGGAGGCGCTCTGCGGCCTGTTCGCCGAGGTGCTCGGCCTGGAGCGGGCCGGCGCCGAGGAGTCATTCTTCGATCTGGGTGGCGACTCGCTGCTGGCGATGCGACTGATCAGCCGGGCCCGGTCGGTGCTCGACGTGGAGATCACCATCAAGGAGCTGTTCGGTGCGCCCACCGTCGCGGGACTGGCCCGGCTGGTGGAAGGTGACAGCGGCCGGGTCACCGCGGTACGGGCGGGGATCGACATTCGCGAGCGTCCCGAGACGGTGCCGCTGTCGTTCGGGCAGCAGCGGATGTGGTTCCTCAACCGGCTGGAGGAGGCGGGGGCGGGCGCCGTCTACAACGTGCCGCTGGCGCTGCGACTGGTGGGGAACCTGGACGTGGCCGCCCTGGAGGCGGCTCTCGGCGACGTCGCCGACCGCCACGAGACGCTGCGTACGGTATTCCCGGAAACCGGCGGCGTTCCCCGGCAACAGATCCTGCCCGGCGAGGCGGGCCGGCCGAGGCTGCGCGTCCGGGAGGTCACCGGCGAGGAACTGCCTGACGCCATGGACGAGGTCGCCCGCGGGCAGTTCGACCTTACCTGCGACCTGCCGTGGCGCGCCGAGCTGCTCGCCACGTCCGCCACCGAGTTCGTACTGGTGTTGGTGGCGCACCACATCGCGGTGGACGGCTGGTCGATGGGGGTGCTCGCCGGCGACCTGCGGACGGGGTACGGCGCCCGGAGCACCGGCTCGGCGCCGGACTGGGCGCCCCTGCCCGTGCAGTACGCCGACTTCGCGCTGTGGCAGCGCGACGTTCTCGGTGAGCCGGACGACCCGGACAGCTTGATCAGCTCCCAGCTCGACCACTGGCGCGGCGCCCTGGCTGGGCTGCCGGAAGAGCTTACCCTCCCAACAGACCGGACCCGGCCCGCGACTGCGTCGTACCGGGGCGGGTCGGCGCCGGTGGAGATCGGCCCCGAAGCGCACGCGGGGCTCGTCGCGGCGACGCGGCAGGGCTCGGCCACCATGTTCATGGCCATGCAGGCCGCCCTGGCGATGCTGCTCACCCGCCTCGGCGCCGGCGACGACATCCCCGTCGGCACGGTCGTCGCGGGGCGCGCCGACTCCGCGCTGGAGGACATGGTCGGGTTCTTCACCAACACCCTGGTGCTGCGTACGGACGTGGCCGGTGACCCGACGTTCGCCGAGTTGCTGGCCCGGGTGCGGGAGATCGACCTGGCCGCCTACGCTCACCAGGACCTCCCGTTCGAGAGGCTGGTGGACGAGCTGAGCCCGGCCCGTTCGCTGTCCCGGCACCCGCTGTTCCAGATCATGCTGGTGCTGCAGAACCTGCCGCAGTCCGGGTCGGGCTGGGACCTGCCCGGACTCGACGTCCAGCCGATGCCCGCCGAGGAGAGCGCCGCGGCCCGCTTCGACCTGTCCCTCACGCTGGCCGAGCATCGCGACGAGGAGGGCACGCCCGCTGGGATCTTCGGTGGCCTGTTGTACGCCTGGGACCTGTTTGACGAGGCGACGGCGCAGGTTTTGGTGGATCGTCTGGTGCGGGTGTTGGAGCAGGTGGGGGCTGATCCTGGGTTGCGGGTCAGTGAGTTGGATGTGCTTGAGCCTGCTGAGGAGCAG
>WHSM01000534.1 GCA_009380105.1 Micromonosporaceae bacterium | reverse complement strand
CGCCGCGCCATCACCGAAGCCGCGGCGGGCCGGACGCCAGGTCAGGCCTCATCGATGGTCGCCAGGGTGTCCTGCAGCACCCGGTGCGCGGACTCGTACGCGGCGACCTGCTCGGACGGCGGCAGGTCCGCCGCGGCGTCCAGGCCCGCGATCGCCTCGTCGACGCGCCCGTCCCCAGAGCCCTCCTGGTCTTCCGAGACCCGCGGCGGCAGCACGTCTTCCTGCGGCTCCACCGGACCGTCCGCCGGCATGTCGTGCTCGCTCACTGGCTCGTCGCCTCCGGCCGCGCCCGCGTGTCAGCGGTCTTGTTCGCCGTGCTCTTCTTCGCTGCGTCCTTCTTCGCCGTGCTCTTCTTGGCTGTGCTCTTCTTGGCTGTGCTCTTCTTGGCCGCTGTTTTCTTCGGGGCGGTCTTCGCGGCCGCCTTCTTGGCCGCAGTCCTCGCGACCGTCCTGGCCGTCGTCTGCTTCGCCGGCGCCTGACCCACCGCGGCGCTGGCGTCCGCGGCGGCGCTCTCCGCCGTACGGCTGGCCTCCCCCGCGGTCGACTCGGCGGACGCCGCGCGGCGCTCGGCGTCGCGCAGCTTGCGCTCCAGGTCGCGAACCCGCTCAGTGAGCTCGGTGACCTCTTCGACGGTGGCCAGGCCGACCGCGCCCAGCGCCCGATCGAGTTCGTAGCGGATCAGCTTGACCATGGCTTCCCGATTGGCCGCGCTGGTCTCAGTGAGATCCTCGGTCATTGCCTGCAGCTGCTCGACCGTGGCCCCGCTCTGCTCGCCCAGCTTCTTGACGATCTTCATCGCCTGTTTCCGGGACGCCTCGCTCAAACCGAGCGCCAGCTCCACGTACGACCGCCAAGGGTCCTGCATCGCGAATGTCCTCCTCTGCATGAGCCTTCGTCTGCCGCGACGCGACGCGAGGCGGGAAGGCTCACTTTGTGCCACCAGTTCCCACGCTACCGGCCACCGCCGTGGAATGTTCCGTGTACCGTGCGGACCGGCATGTCGTCCACTGTAGGGAGTCCGGATGGCCACGATCGAGGAATGCCGCGAGGCGCTGCAGCAGCTGGCCGAGGTGCTGGCGCGCAACGCCGAGGCCAAGGGAAAGCTGGATCTGGACCGTTCGCTCGCCCTTGACATCACGGATCTGGACACCAGTTTTCACGGACGGCTCAAGGGCGGCCACCTGACCGACATCCAGGATGGCCCGGATCCGAACGCCAAGATCCGACTCATCACCGCCAGTGACGACCTGATCGCCTTGGTGGACGGCCGTCTGGACTTCGCCAAGGCCTGGGCGACCGGGAAGCTCTCGGTCAAGGCCAACGTCTTCGACCTGATGAAGCTGCGAGGCCTGCTCTGACGTAGGGTCGCTGAACGCCTGCGCTCAGCGAGGCAGCAGCCCCAACGTGTCGAGCGCCTGGGACGCTGGCGGCGAGTCAGCCGTGACTGTCGGGCTCCGGCCGCCATGCGGCAGCCACCACACCACGGCGCAGAGGGCGCGCAGCGCGTCGATCGGCGCCCCGTCGCCGTCCAGCCGCGCGTTCTCGCCGTCTGCGGTCGCCGTCCATTGGCGGCATCTGGCCCGCTGCTGCTCGCTCACGATCTGTGGGTACGGCGTCAGCAGGTCGGCCAGCCCGTCGGCGACGTAGCGCGGCCGGCAGTCCTCGCCGGCCGTCAGAAGATCGGCCGCGACGCCGACACCGGTCAGCACGAACAGGCTCTCGCAACCGGCCCGGACCGCTCCCTCGATGTCCGTGTCGAGTCGATCGCCGATCACCAGCGGCCGTCGGGCGGCTCGTTCACGCACCGCGGCCTCGAACAGCTCCGGCGCGGGCTTGCCCACCACCAGGTCCGGCTGCCGGCCCGCCGCGGTCGCGAGAGCGGCCACGAGAGCGCCGTTGCCCGGCAGCGGCCCGCGCGGCGACGGAAGTGTGCGGTCGGGGTTCGTGGCGACCCACAATGCGCCGTCGGTCAACGCCACCGCCGCTTCGGCGAGCTGAGCCCAACCGGTCTCCGGGGAGTGGCCCTGCACCACCGCTGCGGGCTTGTCGTCGGCGCTGCGCACCGGCCGCAACCCTGCCGCGGTCACCTCGGCGGAGAGCGCCTCCGTGCCGACGATCAGCACCGACGCGCCTGGCGCCAGCCGCTCCGCCAGCATCCGGGCCGAGGCCTGCGCGGAGGTCATCACCTCGTCCGCCTCCGCCGGCGCCCCGAGCGAGGTGAGCAACTCGGCCACCTGCCGCGCGCCACGCGAAGCGTTGTTGGTGACGTAGCACAGAGCGACGCCGCGCCGCTTCAGCTCCCGCAGCGCTTCCGGGGCGCCAGGCACGGCGCTGTCACCGACGTGCACCACACCGTCGAGGTCGAACAGCAGCACGTCGTAGTCGTCGGCGAGCGCGGGCTCAGGGGTCACTGCGCCGGAGCCTCGCCGTCGTCGTCGGATGTCTCGGCGGGCAGGCCGCTGTCCCCCTCTGAGTCGAGATCCTCATCGAACGTGTCGTCGAGGAGCACGCCTTCG
>WHSM01000451.1 GCA_009380105.1 Micromonosporaceae bacterium | reverse complement strand
CAGAGCTGGGCACCGGCTGACAGCGCCCGCCTACATGCCGCGAAGGCCTCGCCGTCCCCATCGAGCAGCCGAGCAAGCCGATCACGATCCACATCCTGAACCTACCGAACGACGAGGTACGGCGAACTGCGCACGTTCATCCGTACCTGACCGTGCAGACCGATCTGTACGCCGACACCGCCGGGTCAACTCACCGGCCTAGCGTTGGTTTTGGGCTGGAGACTACGGCCGGGCCGAACACGACGCCGCTGCCGCGCGCCGCTGAAAGTCCGCGCGACCGGGCGCTGGCGCTGACCCCGTTCCACGCCGGCGCTCGCATCGCCGAAGTGGTACGGCTCGACGTCGACGACGTACGCCTGTCCGCCCGCAAGGGCTCCGTCCGCCTCTACGGCAAGGGCGGCAAACCCCGCGAGGTCGAGGTGCACCACGAACTACGGCAGGCGTACCAGGCGTGGCTCGCCGAACGCGCCGCTGGCCCGGCGCGGACACCAGCCCCGCGTTCTTCCTCAACCAGGGGTGCTGGTAAAGGTGCTGTCCGCGGCGTGTGCGGGCGTTCTGTTCGCCTACCGATGCTGCGCATCGACCTCGTAGATGATCTCCAGGCCGTCCTCCGCGTCCCACTGCTCACCTACCTCGATGAAGCCGTACTGCGATACCAGCTGGTATGAAGCGACGTTGTCAGGGCTGATGGTCACCCGCACTCCGTGCACCTGCGGTTCGCGGGCAGCGCGTTGGAGCAGGGCCTCCAGAGCGGACCGGGCGTAGCCGCGTCGCCGGTGCGCCGGATCCACCGCATAGCCGATCTCGGCCATGCCTGACGGGTCGGGCGGTCCATGGTAGCCAGCTCGGCCGACGGCTACCTGCTGCCGCTCGTCCCAGATGACTCCAGTCACCCACGCCGCACTGGTGGGATCCTCCTGAACCTGCCTGCTGCGCATTCTCCATACCCCTCGGCAATCAGGGCCGGCGAAGTACGCCGAGAGGGACACGGGGCTGACCGCGTTGGCGGTTGCCAGGTCACCGTTGGCCAGGGCACGGAACACGGGCGCGGTCAGATGCACGACGCGCACGTGCTGCCGAGGGCCATGTTCGGGCGGGTCGGTCTGCTCCTCGGTCTTCACCGGGCAAGCATGCCCGCCACGCTGACGGCCCGGTAGCGGTTTTAGGTGCCCATCATCCATCCCTGAGACGCCGGACCGGGAGGGCCCTCGCAGTCCTCTGTATGAACAGTCGGTGGCAGTGAAGATCCATACAGAGGCCGGCCTGATCTAGTGTCTTCAAGAAATCTTGGTTTCCTGAAGAACGTCGATGGTGGTCAGGGCTCGTTGGATCTTCTCTGCCGGGTAGGGTGTTGCCCGATCAACGCCGAACAGGTCCCAGTAGAAGTCGTTCATGGCCGCTGCTACCGAGGCGTACCGGCGGATCATCGCGGCGACGACGGGTGGGGCACCGGCCGGGTCCGCGCCGGCCGCGCACGCGCGGATGTACTCGTTGCGCTGCACAGGTCCACCGTCGGATGGCACCGCGATGCCGCACACGTTGGTGACGAGCCAGTTGACCAGCCGCATCAGCGCATAGCCGAGATCGTGGGTCCGGTTGCGGTGGAGGAAGCTGATCTCCTCACAAGACAAGTCGAACCGGTCAGAGGTCGCCAGCCCAAAGTCGGCGAAGTACAGACGACGACCGTCGGTGAGGACATTGCCGAAGTGGGCGTCGAAGTGCACCAACCCGCGGGCGTTCATGGACGCCACATCGGTCAGTAGGCAGGACTCGACCATGGCGCATGCTGACACGGCGGAGCCAGAGCCGGCCGTGAGCTGGGCGTCGAGCCAGTCATCAAGGGTGTGCGGGATGAACTCTTGGAACAGCACGATGCTCGCCGAGGCCTGAGCCAGCGCGTGCAGGCGGTCGCGTACCGCCGACGACCCGCCCCAGTACCGCACGGTGGCCTCAACGTCGGCGTGCTCCTCGGTCGGCGGCGCCGCCCCAGGCAGTACCCGCCAGTGGTACAGCATTGGAAAGGCCTCACTGCGCCCGGCGAGTACCCAGGTGGTCGTCATGACGTTGGCCGCGAGTTCACGCCAGGCGCCGAGGCCCGCCGAGCCGACTAAGCCGACTCCGTACTGGCAGAACGGCGGCAGCCCGAACAGGTTCGCCGTCGACATCACGTTCTCCGCGCGGCGCTCCAGGTCGCTCAGCGGCACCCGCTTGGCGAACACCGGCACGCCGGCCACCTCACACAGCACCGAGCTGCCACCGATCCCCGAGCCCAGAACCTGCGCCTGCCCCAACACCGCGACCATCTGGCGATCGCTGTGCAACGCCAACGCGCTGGACACATCGCTGTACCTGCTGACCCGCTCACCCTGCGACATGTCCAACCGTGCACCCCACAGCCCCAACGCTCCGTACCCCGCAGCCACGAGGTTGTCGATCAGCTGGCCATACAACCAGGCGGCGCCATTGGCCGCCAATCGTTGGTTTTTCGCTGGAAGCTACGGCTGGGCCAGAACCTCGACACCACCACCCGGGCGGCCGACTGGTCTTCCGCGTCTTCGCCGCCCTCGCCGAGTTCATCCGCGAACTGATCGTCGCCGGCACCCGCGAGGGCCTAGCCGCCGCCCGCGCCCGCGGCCGCGTCGGCGGACGACCCAGCGTCGTCACGCCCGAGATCATCCGCGCTGCCCGGGACATGCTGCCCAACCCCGACGCCAACGTCACCGCCATCGCTCGACTGCTCGGCGTCAGCCCCGGCACCCGCTACAACCACATCCCCGACCTGCGCCAGCTACGCGCCGCCGGCCGAGCCCGTCACCAACTCCCCGCCACTGGCTGACCACCAAGATCACCCGCGGTTGCGGCTGGTGACACGTTTCTTACCGGCACCTCGCTACGGGCGGCGGAACGGATCGAGCGCCAGCAGGGCCCGCCTTTCTCGCGGGCCCTGCTGGGCTCACGGCATGAACGCGATGATCAGAAGGATCACGAAGAGCAGGACGAACACGCCAGCCGCGATCGATGTGATCATGACGGCCGACTTCTCTCCCCCGGTCTTGGCGGGGGCCAGCGGCGCTGCCGCCGCCATCGGCGGCCGTGGCGGCGGTGGCGCCGGGCTCGCGGGTGAGCACGGCCTCCCGGTCGTGCACCTGCAGCCAGGCGGCGAGCTTGATCGCCTGAGTGGACTTGCCGGCGCCTTCGCCGCCTTCGAAGACCACGAAGAGCCCGCCGCCGCGGCCCTCGGGCAGACCGAGCGGGCGGCCGAGCGCGGAGGACCAGATGTCGGCGAAGACGTTCACGCCGGGCT
>WHSM01000595.1 GCA_009380105.1 Micromonosporaceae bacterium | reverse complement strand
TCACCGGGTCCCGGCCCGACCTGCCGCCCCTCGACGCGACGTACCACGACCTGGTCGCCGAGCACCAGACCCGGGTCGAGGAGGCGCTGCCGGACGCCCGGCGGTTCTGGCAACGGCAGTGGCGCGAGCCCGGCGACGTGACGCTGCCGGGCCACACCCCGGTCCCGGCTGCCGTCACTGCCGGGGTGTCCCACGAGTTCGCGCTCGACCCCGGGCTTCGGGCCGGGATCGCCCGGGCCGCGAAGCGGATCGGGGTCAGCCGGTTCGAACTGCTGCTCACGGCGTACCAGATTCTGCTGCTGCGGTACGGCAATCCCGACGCCGTCGTCGCCCTCGACCTCGGCGCCCGGCCGGCGAACGCCGCCGACCACATCGGGGTGTTCATCAACGAGGTCCTGGTCACCGCGAACCCGGTCGCGGAACAGCCGTTCGCGGATGCGGCCCGGGCGTTGCGGCGCCACCTCCGCGAGCTGTACGCGTTCCGCGAAGTGCCGGTGCCGCGGGCGGCGCCCGGCGTGAAGCCCGGCATCACACTCTCGCCGGTGTCCTTCAGCTACCGCCGGCGCTCCGAGTCGCCGGCGTTCCACGACATCGACGCCGACGTCGACTGGACGATGTTCAACCACGCCCGCCGCAACGCGCTGCACGTGCTGGTGATCGAGTCGGCGGAACAGACCACGGTGAGCCTGGAGCACACCGAAGGCAGCTTCGACCCCGAGGCGGCACGCCGCATCGCCGGGCACTACCGCCGCCTGCTCGCCGCCGTGGCGGCCGATCCCGAGACCCCGCTTGGCAGGCTGCCGCTGCTCGGCCCGGCCGAACGCGACGACGTGCTCACCCGGTGGAACCGGACGGCGGTCGAGCCGCCCGGGGTCGCCACGGCGCTCGACTGGTTCCACGAGCACGTGCGGCGCTCCGGCGCCCGGGCAGCGGTGATCTGCGACGGCCGGTCGACGACGTACGCGGCACTCGACCGGCACGCCGAACGCATCGCCGACGTGCTGCGCAGCCAGGGAGTCAGCCCAGGCGACGTGGTCGCGGTGTGCGCCGCCCGATCCGCGGCGTTGGTAACCGCCGTGCTCGGGATCTGGAAGGCGGGAGCCGCCTACCTGCCATTGGACCACCGGCATCCGGACGCGCGGCTGGGGTACCTGTTGACCGACAGCGCCGCCACGCTGGTGCTTGCCGACGCAACGCATGGGGCGAGGTTCGCCGGCGCCGGGACACCCACCGTCCGCATCGACACCGCAGTCGGGGAGTCGACCCGGACAACCGGGGGCGGGCCGCGCGGCGGCGACCTCGCGTACGTGAGCTACACGTCAGGCTCGACCGGCCGGCCCAAGGGGGTCGCCGTGCCGCACTCGGCCGTGGTCAACCTGCTGTCCGCGATGCGGCGGCTGCTGGACGGCGGCGACCGTCAGGTGTGGCTCGCGGTGACCTCGCTCGGCTTCGACATCTCGGTGCTGGAGTTGCTGGCCCCGCTCACTGCCGGCGGCGCCGCGGTGGTGGCCCGCGAGGCCGACACCGCCGACGGGTCCGCGCTGGCGCGCCTGATCGAGCGGCACGGCGTGACGCACGTGCAGGCCACACCGGCGACCTGGCAGCTGCTGTGCGACGCCGGCCTGCCCGACCGGCCCTTGGTGGCGCTGTGCGGCGGTGAGACGCTGCCGGAACCGCTGGCCCGCGCGCTGCGACCGCGCGTCACCGAGCTGTGGAACGTGTACGGCCCGACCGAGACCACCGTCTGGTCCACCGCCTGGCAGGCGCCCCGCCAGGTCGACGCGGTGCGCATCGGCGGCCCGATCAGCAACACCCGGTGCTACGTGCTCGACGAGGCCGGGAACCCCGCGCCGGTCGGCGTCACCGGCGAACTGCACATCGCCGGAGCCGGACTGGCCCACGGCTACCTGGGGCGCGCCGGGCTCACGGC
>WHSM01000422.1 GCA_009380105.1 Micromonosporaceae bacterium | reverse complement strand
CGCAACAGCCCGCTGGTCGTCGGCAAAGGCGACGGCGAGTACTTCCTCGCCAGCGACGTGGCGGCGTTCATCGCGCACACGCGGGACGCCGTCGAGCTCGGCCAGGACCAGGTCGTGCAGATCACCCGCGACGGCATCGCGGTGACCGACTTCGAGGGCTGGCCGGCGCAGGGCAAGGACTATCACGTCGACTGGGACGCGGCCGCCGCCGAGAAGGCCGGCTACGACTACTTCATGTTGAAGGAAATCGACGAGCAGCCCCGCGCGGTGGCGGACACGCTCCGCGGGCGCACGGCCGAGTCCGGCGAGATCATGCTGGACGAGGTGCGGCTGACCGAGCAGGACCTGCGGGACGTCGACAAGATCTTCGTCATCGGCTGCGGCACGTCCTACCACGCGGGCCTGGTCGCCAAGTACGCCATCGAGCACTGGACCCGGATCCCGTGCGAGGTGGAGCTGGCCAGCGAGTTCCGCTACCGCGACCCGGTGCTGGACCGCTCCACGCTGGTCGTGGTGATCTCGCAGTCCGGCGAGACCATGGACACCCTGATGGCGTTGCGCCACGCCAAACAGCAGAAGGCGCGGGTGCTGGCGATCTCCAACACGGTCGGCTCCACGATTCCTCGGGAATCTGACGCCGCGCTCTACACCCGCGCGGGGATCGAGGTCGCGGTCGCCTCCACCAAGGCGTTCCTCACCCAGCTCGCCACCTGCTATCTGGTGGGCCTGCACCTGGCCCAGGTGCGCGGTGTCAAGTACGCCGACGAGGTGGGCGCCGTCCTCAACGAGCTAACCGCCATGCCGGACAAGATCAACGCGGTGCTCGCCGAGATGGAGCCGATGCGCGCCCTCGGCCGGGAGCTGGCCAGCTCGAACTCGATCCTGTTCATCGGGCGCCACGTCGGCTTCCCGGTGGCCCTCGAGGGCGCTCTGAAGCTCAAGGAGCTGGCGTACATGCACGCCGAGGGCTTCGCCGCCGGGGAGCTGAAGCACGGCCCCATCTCGTTGATCGACAACGGCACCCCTGTCGTCGTGGTGGTGCCGTCGCCGCGCGGCCGGGCGGTGCTGCACGACAAAGTGGTCTCCAACATCCAGGAGGTCAAGGCGCGCGGCGCCCGGGTGATCGCGATCGCCGAGGAGGGCGATGTCGCGGTGAAGCCGCACGCCGATCACCTGGTCTTCGTGCCGCCGTCTCCGACGCTGCTGGCGCCGATGCTCACCACGGTGCCGTTGCAGGTGCTCGCGTGCGAGATCGCCGCCACGCGCGGCCACGACGTGGACCAGCCGCGCAACCTCGCCAAATCCGTCACCGTCGAGTAGGGGATCGTCGAGTAGGGGATCACGGCACAGTCCCGCGCGGCGCCGCCCACGTGGTCTCCTGACCGGTGACGCGGCTGATCGTGTCAAAGTCCGCGTCGTAGTGGATCAACGTCACGGCATGACGCTCCGCGATCGCCGCGATCAGCAGGTCGGGCATGCCCACGTCACGCCACCGGGACTGCTGGGCGAGAGCCCGCTGCACCTCGAAGGTGCGCTGCCAATCCTCATCCTGGGTCGGCAGATACTCGTAGGCAGCGTGTCTGTCAGCCCGGATCGCTTCGTACTCCTCCGGATTCCGTGCGCTGAACAAGGCCTCGAAATCCAACGGAGCGCAGGTAGCCACCAGCCCCGCCGCGATCAATGGAACGAGCCGATCGGCGACGGCCGCGTGATGCATTCGCGCCGCGGCGCTGGTGTCGATCAGGTGACGCGCGACTACTGCCACAGCTTGCGTCGGTCCCTCTTGTCCGCGAGGCCCGCGAGCCAGCCGGCTGTGAGCCGTTCCACCTCCCGACGTCGCGCCGCGCCCGCCGCCGCTTCCCGGAGCGCCAGCGCCACCGTCTCCTTGATGGTGCGCGTGGCCAGAGCCGCCTGCGCGGCGCTGAGATCCGAGTCGTCGATGTCAACCAGTCGCTTCGTCATAGACACCCCCTTGACTGCGTATATCTGCACCCGCAGTAATCATATATACCAATGAGCTGCGCTGCCCTGCCCGGTCAGTAGATCTTCTTGCGTTCGGCGAGCATCGCGACGAACTGCTCGATCCGGCGTGCGCGGGTCTCAGGACGCTTGGCGTTGTGCACCCGATAGATGACGGCGAACCGGTTCTGGCGGGTGAGCGTGTCGAAGAACTCGCTCGCCTTCGGGTTGGCGTCCAGCGCGGTTTGGAGATCCTCCGGCACGGTCGCGGCGCTCTGCGGGTCGTACGCCGCGTCCCACCGCCCGTCGGCCTTGGCCGCCTCGACCTGGCGCATGCCGGCGGGGCGCACCCGCCCGTCGGCGAGCAGCTTCTCGATCTTCTCGCGGTTGACCTTCGACCAGACGCTCCTCGACTTGCGCGGCGTGAACCGCTGCAGATAGTGCCGCTCGTCCCACCGCGCCGCCTGACTGTCGATCCAGCCGTAGCAGAGCGCGATGTCGACCGCCTCGGAGTACGACACGGTGCGCGGTTCCACGCCTTTCTTCGCGAGCTTCAGCCACGCGCCCGTCGAGACGTCGTGGTGCTCGGCGAGCCACGCCCCGAAGTCGGCGACCGAGCCGAAGCGCATCACAGGCAGATCCTTGTGCGTCGCCGGCCCCTCATCCTGGGTCATGGTCGGAGTCAACCACGCAGCCCTGACAAGACCCGGAGCATCGGCACGCCAGCCACACGGCAACCGGGCGAATGGCTCACCTCAGCGCCCCATGCCGCGGATCTTCAGGCGGCCCCCCGGGGTCGTGGCGCCGGGGTTCGTGCCCGGGCAGCCGGTACGGCAGGATTGCCGGGGTGACGGACGACTCAGGCGCCGCGAACCGCGACCCGCGCGACGAGAGCGATGCCGCGGCACAGGCCGAGCCGGACCCGGGCGCCCCAGACACGGGCGCCCCGGACCCGAGTGCCCCGAAGCCGGGTGTCAAGTCGGGCGCCAAGCGTCGGCGTACCGCCAGCATGAAAGTCGCCCGCACTGAGACGGAGGCCGCCGACGGCGCGCAACCCGACTCCAAGCCCACGCGCGGCGCCAAGCCCTCGCATGGCGCGCCAAAGCCGGACGACGGCCGGCTCCCCGGTCCCTTCGACAAGGCGTGGGTCAACCGGTTGCGGGGGTTCCTCGACAGCACCCAGGGCCGGATCCTGGTGGGTGTCAGCGCGGCGATCGCGCTTCCGTTGGGCCCGCTGGCGATCTACTCGGTGTTCGCGCTGGTGTTCCTCTTCCGCCGGCCGCTGCGCCGCGCGGTGGCCCGGCTGCCGCTCGGTCCGCGTACCACCTTGGCGGTTTTCATCGTGCTGGCCGGGCTGGTGCGCGAGACGATCGCGTGGACCGGCGAGTACATCCAGGGCGACGAGATGGTGGTGCTCTGGCACCACCAACTGATCCCGGACCTGCTCTTCGGCCTCGGGATGTTCGCCGCGTGGGCGGCCGGCTGGGCGCTGGCGCTGCGTTGGTTCCGCTACAGCCTGATCGAGGTGCTGTTCATCCATGCCATCTACGGGCTGGCGATCGAGAGCTTCGGCCTGCTGCTCGTCATCGGGCTGAGCACGCTGCCGGGTGGGATTGTCCTGCTGATGTACGCGGTCGTGCTCTCGGCCGGCACGGTCGGCATCGCGTGGGTGCTGGCCCAGGACAAGCTCGCCACGTTGCCGGGCCCGGGCTCGGACAGCGCGTTCCGGTACGCCGCGCCCCCGGTGCTGATCAGCGTCGCGGTGGTGCTGATCCTCATG
>WHSM01000441.1 GCA_009380105.1 Micromonosporaceae bacterium | reverse complement strand
GGGGAACGCCACCTCGATCCACCGGTCGTTCTCGCCGTACGGAGCGTCGGTCACCACCGTGCAGCCGACCTTCTCGGTCCAAAACTCCAGCGCCCGCTGCTGATCGTCCACATACAACACCGCGAACCGGGGATTGGTGATCATGAATCCCTCCCTGCACCGTCGTGTTTTCCGACCCTAGCCTCGATCTTTCGTGATCTTGAGCGGAAGGTTGATTCCGCCGCTTGTTGATCTTTTGTGGGGTCGCGTCTGCCGGTGGGCGTGCGGGGTCGCCCGCTCAGCTGGTTGTGCGGGTGCTCCGGGGCCGTTGGTGGGGACAGGGGGTGCTGGGTCAGGTTGTGGCCAGTGCGGTGAGTTGGTGATGAGCGGCGGTGATGGCGTCGGCCCAGGGCCAGGCGTCGGGGATTATGAGGATGCGTCGGCGGGCGGTGCGGATCAGGCGTCCGGCGACGCCGAAGATGCGTAGTCGCAGCCGTTTGGGTTCGGCCGCGCGGTGGGCGCCGGTCAGGGCGAGGCGCTGGGTGAAGGCGATCAGGTCCTGGGCGAGCGCGCAGATCTCCAGCCAGACGGCGTTCTGGGCGGCGTCGTGGAAGGGCAGGTTGCGCAGGCCGGTGTCCTTGGCGGCGCGGATGCGGTCCTCGACGCGGGCGTGGCGGCGGTGGCGCAGCTCCAGGGCGGCCGGCTGCCCGCCGGCGGTGTTGGTGAGCAGGCCGGTGACCCGCAGCCCGTCGGTGTCGGTGAAGCGCAGCTGCGCGCCGGGGTGCGGGCGTTCCTTGCGCAGGATCAGCCGGGTCCCTTCGGGCCAGGCGGACAGGTCTGCCAGCTCGGTCACCTCGGCCACCCACGCGCCGTCGCGCTGGCGGCCCTCGGCGTCGTAGGCGGGCGTCCACGCCTGCTTCGGGATCAGACCCAGCACGGTGGGGATGTCGAAGTGGTGCAGGTAGGCGCCTACGGAGAACTGCATGCCCAGCCCGGCGACGTGAGCGGTGAAGCCCTGGGTGGCGCCCGCGGCGTCGGTGCGCACCAGAATCGCCCGCCGGCCCCGCTCGTCGGCGGCGGTGACCTCATCCGGCAGCTGGGCGAGTGCGTCATCGAGCACGGTGATGTGATCCGCGCAGGTGTTCGAGCCGGCGTTGCCCTTGCGCAGCAGGGCGGCTACCGGCTCGCCGGTGCCGCCGTCGCCATGATCGACGAAGGCCAGCAGCGGGTGGAACCCGAAGCCCTTCTTCCAGGTTCGGGCCGCCCACTGTTTGTCCGAATGCGCCGTCACCAAGGTCGCGTCCAGATCCAGCACCACCAGCCCCTGCTGGCGCGGGACGCCAGCCTGGCGCCACACCCACGCACGTGCTGCGGCGCGGGCGGCGCGGATCGCTGCTAACGCCCGCTCGTCGTCGACGGCGAGCCGGTCGATCAGCCGCGACACCGTCGGATCAGAGGCCACCAGCCCGAACACCCCCGGCTGGGCGCGGACCAGGGCGAGGTCGGCGGCGCAGTCGCCACCCAGCGCGACCGCGATCGCCAAGTCCGCCACGACCTTGCCCGGATCGTGGATCGCCCGCTCCGGCCGCCACGGCCCCAATCCCAGCGACAGCGCCCGACCCAGACCACAGGCCCGCAGCGTCGCGGCCAGCAACGCCCCACCCGCAGACGAGATCAACGACTCGCCGCCAGCCACCACGGACAACCACGGACGCCACTGGTTACGCTTCACCTACGGGGTGCCTTCCTGCTCGGGCAACGGATGTCTTCGCAAACACCAGTTTCCCCTGCAGGACAGGCACTTCCGTGCTTACAGAGCCCGTGTCGCCTCAAGCCCGGCGAAAGCCCGAGGCTAGGCGAGGATCACCTTTCTCGACGACCCCGCGTACAGCGGCTGGTGCGAGCCGACGGGCGATTCGAAGCGGAGTGGCTGGTACGACCGTTCCCGGGAGATGCACATGCCCTGGCCCTGATCGTGGATCGTCAGCAGCACGCTTTCACCGGAGATATCGGCGAGATGCCGCATATGCGGCTTGGCGTATTTGTCGAGCGCAAGATCAGCCCGAAACAGTTCCGCGAGCCGCAGCGGTCGAGTGCCGATACCCCACAGCCTGCTGTCGGCGTCCTGCGAGATGAAGCCCTCCGCTTCGAGCTCGCTCAGCAGCCGTTGAACGGTGCTCTTCGGCAGCCGGGACAGCGTGGCCAGCTCAGACAGGCCGATGCGGCTCCGCGACTCGGTGAACAACCCCAGCAGGCTCGGCGCCTTACCGACGGCGGTGTCGCTCATCGTTGGTCGCCTCCGCTCGCCAGCGGTCCATATCATGGACCTTGCGGTCCACATCGACGCCCTGAAGGTACGAGCGCTCCCGGGTGATGTCAAGCAGTGGCGCACCGGCAGCCGGAGAGTTGCCGGCGGGCGGGCCGAGCCGCGCGTCCCGCCGCGGCCAGAACAATGGCGATTAACGTTTCTGCGGGCGTTACTACATGGAGTCACGATTTGTTGACACGGTGGGTGACGTAGGCTGGATCCAGCCATTGACTGACCACTGTGCGCATCTTAGGCTGTGCAGCCTTCAGGAGATCAACTCATCATCGGCCCGGGGGCTGACGGGTGAGGGAGGTCGCGGTCTGTGCCGTTACTGCAGGTGAGCGATCTGACCATCTCGTTCGACGGCGTCGTTGCCCTGCAAGGGGCCAGCTTCGACGTCGAGGAAGGCCAAGTATGCGGTCTGATTGGGCCGAATGGGGCCGGCAAGACCACACTGTTCAACTGCATTAGCAGAATCTATCTGCCGTCGAGCGGCCGGATCGAATTCGACGGGACGCCCGTGTTGTCCGTGCCGCCGCACCGGATCAGCTCGCTGGGGATCTCGCGCACTTTCCAGAACCTCGGACTCTTCAGCAGTCAGACGGTCCTGGACAACGTGCTGGTGGGGGCGCACCGCCGGGTGCGGGCGAACTTCCTGACCGGTGTCCTCAAACTGGGCGGGACCCGGCGCGAGGAGCGCGCGTTGCGCGACGAGGGGCTGGAGCTGCTGGCCGAGCTCGGCCTCGAGTCGCACGCCCATGAGCTCGTCGCGAACCTGCCGTTCGGGACACTCAAACGAGTGGAGATCGCCAGGGCACTGGCGTCGCGGCCGCGGATGATGATGATGGACGAGCCGGCCAGCGGGCTGACCCATGCCGAGGTCGACACGCTCGGTGAGTTGCTGCTGCACATCCGCGCGGCGTTCGGCCTGACGATCCTGCTCGTCGAGCACCACATGAACCTGGTGATGAGCGTGTCCGACAAGGCCGTGGTGCTCGATTTCGGCCGCAAGATCGCAGACGGGCCGCCGAGCGAGGTCCAGCAGGACCCGGCCGTGATCGAGGCCTACCTCGGGGGTGGCTCGTGAGCTTGATCTCCGTCACGGACCTGCACGCCGGCTACGGT
>WHSM01000478.1 GCA_009380105.1 Micromonosporaceae bacterium | reverse complement strand
GCGCACACCGGTTGGCAGGCCCGTCTCACGGGCGGCTGAGACGAGTATCCGCGCACCTCCTCACCTCGCGGCCGTCCGGATCGGACGGCCGTTTCTCGTGTGCTCCCCCGGCCGGCCGCTCCGGCGCCGCACCGTCTTCGAAGGAGCACGACCATGCCTCGCCAACTCACAGGCTTCAAACCGACCGGCCCGCTGCAGCTCGGCAACTACTTCGGCGCCATCGCGCCGCTGGCGCGACGACGGCGGGATGCCGACACGACCGCGATGATCGTGGACCTGCACGCCCTGACCGTCGAGCACGACCCCGCCGGCCTACGCCGCCGCACTCTGGAGATCGCCGCGCTGCTGCTGGCCGCCGGCGTCGGCGAGGACACCGACCGCCTACTGGTCCAGTCGCACGTGCCGGAGCACACCGAGCTGCACTACCTGCTGGAGTCCGCCGCCTCCTACGGCGAAGCGCACCGCATGATCCAGTTCAAGCAGAAGGCGGGCTCGGCCCGGGAACGGACGCGGCTGTCGCTGCTGACGTACCCGGTGCTGATGGCCGCCGACATCCTGCTGCACGACACGGACGAGGTGCCGGTCGGCGCGGACCAGAGCCAGCACGTGGAGTTGGCGCGGCGGATGGCCTACCGCTTCAATCGGCGGTACGGCGACACGTTCACGATCCCCGCTCCCGTGAACCCGCCGGTGGCGGCGCGGATCATGGATCTGGCCGACCCGAACCGCAAGATGGACAAGACCAACCAGTCCGAGGCGGGAGTGCTCTATCTGCTCGATCCGCCCGGGGTGCTGAGACGCAAGATCAACCGTGCGACCACCGACAGTGATGGCGAGGTTCGTTACGATCCCGAGCGCAAGCCCGGCGTGTCGAACCTGTTGGAGATCCTCGCGGCGTGTGTCGACGGCGACCCACGACGGCTGGCCAGCCAGTTCGACTCGTACGCCCCGTTGAAGCAGGCCGTCGGCGACGCCGTGGTCGACCGCCTCGCTCCACTCCAGCGCCGCCACGCAGAACTCGCCGCGCGCCCGGAGAAGGTCCTCGCCGCCCTTCGCGCCGGCGCCTCCCACGCCCGGCAGCGCGCCGCAGACACGGTGGCGCGGGCACGGAGCGCCGTCGGGCTGCTCATCGACGACGCGCCGCCGACGGGTTGACCGCCGCCGCGCGTAACGCCTCCTGCGACCCGCCGGGCAAGCACACGTCCGCCAGGAATCGCGGCGGCTCGAGGTTCGCCTCGGGCTTGAGCCCCAGGATCTGCTCCGCGCTCTCCCAGGCGACGAAGAACATGTCCCCGTCGTCGCTGATCACCGCCACGTAGTCAGCCTTCGGCAACAGCGTCGCGGAGTCCTTGGCCACCGTGGCGACCGAGAAGATCGTGGCGTCCGCGCGGCCGGACAGCATCATGCTGCCCACCCGGTGGGGCGAGCCAGCGTCCTCCAGCCAGCGCTTCTGCCTGCCGTACTCGGCCGCCGCCAGCACCCGCTCAGCGCGGCCCACGGCCGCGTGCAACGGGTGCCCGGGCGGGGCGGCGTACGGGACCACACGGCCGGCGTTGGTCACCGTGTACGCCATCGGCGAGACCGGCCGCGCGGACTGGCCGTACTCCTCTTCCGCCATCTCGAACAGGCTGGCCAGCAGACCTGGGTCGTCGGGAGCGACGAGCAGCGTGGAGCGGTCCGGCGCGAACGCCACCGGCCGGCCGCCGAGGCGCGGGCCGAACCCGGCGAGCCACCCGTCGAGCGTCAACTGCGCGACGCAGTGCATGGTGCCGTCGTCCACCAGCCGGAGCACGTTCGCGCCGCCCTGCTGGGGGCGGATCGCCCGGGTCGCCAGGTTCCGCTGAGCGCCCATGACGACGGTCTCGGCCGACACGCCCCAGCGGTTCACCTGAGCGACCGAGACCTGCGGGTGGCCAGGCAGATCCAGCACCACCGTCTCGGCCAGATACGGGAACGCGTGCCGCCAGAGCGCCCCTGACTCCGGGTCGGGCTCGGGTGGAAGCGCTGCGGTGATGCCGCAGAGGGCGGGGCGGACCAACGGCCCGGCGTCGACCCAGGTCTCGGGCATCGAGGGCGGCGCCACGGCGGAGGTGACGAACTGCCGCAGCGGCTCCGCACGGGCCACCCCGTCGGCGGCGCCCCACTCCTCGTACACCTCATCGAGACGGACCAGGACCGCGGCGCTGTCCGCGGTGCGCACCGCGATGGCGAACTGTTGTCGGTCGTACCAGGCGTCCGCCACCCGGCCGTCGGCGCGGAAGATCTCCAGGATCTCCGCGGCGAACCGGTCCTGCGGCGAGTCGCCGCGCTTCACGAGCAGTGACATGCCTCCCCCGGTGCGGCGGTGAGCGTGTTAACGGATTGCGGCAGAGTACTCCAGGCGGCGGCCGTCTGTGGAGTCGGTCCAGAGTTCAGAAGATCACGTCTGATCACGGTCCGTGTCGCCAGACTCATCCTGGTCTGGCAGGTCGCCCGCTTCCGCCCGCGCCTCGCCTGAGCCGGGGCGCGTCTCGTCGACCGCCGTTTCCGGCCCGTCGCCCGCCTGGCCGGGCAGTCGGCGACGCGCCTTCCGGGCCGCGAGCCGCTCTGCCGCGCGTGTGCGGGACGTCGTCTCGAGCCGGTGGTCCTCACCCCGGGAACCGGGGACGAACTCCTCGCCCGCGTACAGCGTCGGCTGCCATTCGAATTCGATTTCTCCGATGCGCACGACGCATCCAGGCTCCGCGCCGCGCTTCACCAACTCGTCCTCCACCCCGATCCGCGCCAGCCGGTCGGCGAGGTATCCGACGGCCTCCGGGTTGGAGAAGTCGGTCTGGCGCACCCACCGCTCGGGCTTGGCTCCCCTGACCCGGTACGAGCCCTCAGCGCCCGGCTCGACAGTGAAGCCCGAGTCGTCCACGGCTACGGGCCGCAGCACGACACGTGTGGCCTCGGGTCGCGGCTGTGCGGCACGGTGACGCCGCACCTCCTCCGCGACCGCGTACGTGAAAGCCCGCAAACCCTCACGAGTTACCGCGCTGAGACTGAACACCTGCACACCACGAGATTCCAGGTCAGGCCGCACCAGCTCGGCCAGGTCCCTGGCCTCCGGC
>WHSM01000413.1 GCA_009380105.1 Micromonosporaceae bacterium | reverse complement strand
TGGGCGAAGATCGTCAACGACAACGGCGGCCTGCTCGGCCGCAAGGTCAAGCTGAAGATCCTCGACGACCAGTCCAACGCCGACCGCGTCGTCGCCGACTACGAGCAGCTCCTCGGCAAGGACGAGGTCGACCTGGTGTTCGGCCCGTTCTCGACCAGGCTCGTCGTGCCCTCCGCCCGCGTGGCAGAGGAGTACGGCATGGTGTTCGTCGAGCCGGCCGGCGCCGCGCCGGAGGTCTTCGAGCAGGGCTTCAAGAACCTGTTCTACGCCGCCCCTGCGGTCGCCGACGACCACTACAACCACCTCGCCGACCACGTCGTGAACCTCCCCGAGGCCCAGCGCCCGAAGACAGCGGCGTACGCGGCGATGGACGACCCGTTCGCGCAGGGCACGGCGTACGGCCTGAAAGAGAAGCTGGAGCAGGCCGGGATCAAGACAGTGGTGAACGAGGTCTACCCGCCCAACACCACCGACTTCAGCAGCATCGCCGCGAAGATCAAGGCGTCGAAGGCGGACGTGCTGGTCGGCGGCTCCCAGTACCAGGACGGCGTGAACCTCATCGTCGCCCTGCAGCAACTCGACTACCAGCCCAAGCTCGCGGCCTTCTCCACGGCGCCGACCAGCCCGGAGTTCGCCAAGGCGATCGGCAACAAAACAGAGGGCGTGCTCTCGCCGACCGGCTACACCCAGGACGCGCCGTTCGAGAGCAACAAGGAGTTCGTCGAGAAGTACACCAAGCAGTTCGGCAACGCGCCCGAAGAGGACGAGGCGAACGCCTACACCACGGGCCAGGTGGTCGCCGCGGCGGTCGAGGCCGTCGGCTGCGCTGAGCAGGGCGAGTGCCAGAAGAAGCTGGTGAAATGGCTCCGCGACAACGAGGTCGAGACCGTGGTCGGCCCGCTGAGCTGGGACCAGGCCGGCCGGCCGCAGGGCGCGCACATGATCCAGCAGTGGGTCGGCGGCGAGATCAAGATCGTGCTGCCTGAGGACGTGAAAGAGGCCGACTTCGTCTACCCGAAGCCAACGTGGTGACGGGCCGATGCCGTCGACAGCCCTGATCTTCCAGAGCCTGATTCTGGGGATCCTGCTGGGAGGGCTCTACGCCCTCCTGGCAGCGGGGCTGACCCTCTACTTCGGGATCATGCGTGTGGTCATGATCGCCCACTCGGCGTTTCTGATCCTCGCGGCGTACCTGGCCTGGCACTTCCACGCCCGGCTCGGCCTGGATCCGCTGTTGTCGATGCTGGTCACGGTTCCGTTGTTCTTCGGCGCAGGCGTGGCGACGCAGCGGCTGCTGCTGGCGCGCCTGCGGCCCGCGACCCTGACGATGATGTCGGTGCTGTTGACGTTCGCCATCGCGTTGGTGATCGAGGGGCTCCTGGGGTACGTCTTCACCGGCACGCAGCGGCGGATCCGTCTCGACTACGGCGCCGCGAGCCTGGAGTTCTTCGGCGCCCGGATCGCGGTGGTGAAGCTGATCGCGTTCGGGATGGCGGCGGTCGCGCTGCTGGGCCTGTACCTGCTGATGAAGCACACCCGGTTCGGATGGGCGCTGCGGGCGACGATCCAGCACGGTGACGCGGCGCGGCTGATCGGCATCGACACCGAACGCGTGGCCGGCTACGGCTTCGGCCTGGGCCTGGCCACCGCGGCTGTCGGCGGCACGGCGCTGTCGCTCGACTCCACGATCTACCCGTCGCTGCACTGGCACTGGATCGGCCCGCTGATGGCGATCATCGTGGTCGGCGGCCTCGGCAGCGTGCCGGGCGCCGCGATCGCCGCGATGACGCTCGGCCTGGCGCAGAGCCTGCTGCAGCTCCCGCTCGGCGCCACCTGGGCGCAGACCATCTTCTACATTGCGCTGTTCGCCACGCTGGCGGTGCGGCCGCAGGGATTCTTCGGAGGGCGACTTGCGCAGCGATTCTGAGCAGCTCCCCTCCGGACAGCTCGGGCGGCTGCTGCGCGTCGGGGCCGTCGGGGTCGGCGCGGCCCTGCTGCTCTCGTTCCCGGCGATGGCTCCGAACCCGTACTACCTGTCGGCGGGGATTGTCGTGCTGAGCTACGCGGTGCTCGCCACGTCGTGGAACTTCGTCGGCGGGCTCACCGGATACATCTCGCTCGGGCACGGCGCGCTGGCCGGGCTCGGCGGGTACGGCACGGCGCTGCTCGTCACGAAGGCCGGCCTGCCGAGCTTCGTCGCGCTGTTCGGCGCCGCGCTGCTCGTGGCGCTGCTGGCGATCCCGCTCGGCTTCGCGGCCCTGCGGGTGCGCGGCGCGTCGTTCGTCATCGTGTCGATCGCGCTGGTGCTGATCCTGCTGTTGGTGTTTCAGAGCTGGGCGTCGCTCACCGGCGGATCCCGCGGCCTGGTCGTGCTCCGGCCGTTCCCGGGCCTGTTGCGGCCCGAGCACCACCGGGTCTTTTTCTTCTTGTACGCCGCGCTGCTCGCCGCCGCGCTCATCGCCTGGTGGCTCATCGACCGGTCCCGGTTCGGTCTGGGGCTCAAGGCGATCCGGGAGGACGAGGACAAGGCCGAGGCGCTGGGCACGCCGACGTTGTCGTACAAACTCATTGTCTTTGTGGTGTCCGCGGCCTTCACCGGACTCGGCGGCGGACTGTACGCGCTGTGGTTCGGCGACCTCGACCCGGTCTTCCAGTTCTCGATCCTGACCGGCGCCTACATGGTGCTGATGGCTCTGCTGGGAGGCGTCCGCCATCTGTTCGGGCCACTGCTCGGCGCGCTGATCGTCGGGGTCGGCCTGGAGTACTTCAAGGTCGAGTACGGCAGCACCCCGCTGCACCTCGTCGGCAGCGGCCTGCTGCTCGGCGTCGTCGTGATGTTCATGCCCGACGGCGTGATCCCGGCGGTGTCCCACGCCGTCAGGCGGCTCCGCGGGGCCGCCGACTCCTCGATCCGCGAGGTCACGGCGGCCGAACTCGCCGAGCAACGGCGCCCGGCCGAGCCTGAGGAGGCGCGGCGATGACGCTGGCGACGGTCGAGCTGTCCAAGTCGTTCGGCGGGGTCGCGGCGCTCGACGCGGCGACCGTGACCTTCCGGCCCGGCCAGGTCAACGCGCTGATCGGCCCGAACGGCTCCGGCAAGACCACGTTCTTCAACTGCGTCACCGGGATGATCCGACCCGACTCGGGGCGCGTGGCGTACCAGGGAAAAGACATCACGGGAACGGCGCCGCACCGGATCGCCCGCGCCGGGATGGGACGGACCTTCCAACTCTGCCGCGTCTTCGGCCGCATGACAGCGCTGGACAACGTGCTGGTCGCCGCGCGCTCGGGCAGTCTCGTCGAGCGGCTGCGGAGCCCGCGCAGCCGCGACCACGTCGAGCGGGCGCGCGGCTGGCTCGCCCGCATGGGCATCGACCATCTGGAGCACGCCGAGGCGGGCGCCATGTCGTGGGGCCAGCAGAAGCTGCTGGAGCTCGCCGGCGTGCTGATGAGCGACCCGGAGACCGTCCTGCTCGACGAGCCGGCCGGCGGTGTGAACCCGGCGCTGATCGACCGCATCGCCGACCTGGTGCGCGAGCTCAACGCCGAAGGCAAGACCTTCGTGATCGTCGAGCACAACATGGACCTGGTCATGAGCCTGTCCGACCACATCGTCGTCTTCGACCGTGGCCGCCCGATCGCGGAGGGCCCGCCGTCGGTCATCAGGTCCGACGAGCGAGTCCTGGGGGCGTACCTTGGCGTCTGAATTCCTGCTCGAACTGCGCGACATCCAGGCCGGGTACGGCCGCGCCGCGCTGGTCCTGCGCGGGCTCACCGTGACCGTGCCGGCCGGGTCGATCGTCTGCCTGGTCGGGCCGAACGGCGCCGGCAAGTCCACAGTGCTCAAGGTCGCCAGCGGCCTGCTGCGGCCCCGGTCCGGCCGGGTCGTCGTCAACGGCGTGGACGTCACCGG
>WHSM01000610.1 GCA_009380105.1 Micromonosporaceae bacterium | reverse complement strand
GAGTCCTGCAGCGTGGTGACGTCGCCGAGCTGCCGGTTCTCCGCCACGTCCCGCAGCAGCCGGCGCATGATCTTGCCGGAGCGGGTCTTCGGCAGTTCCGCGACGATCATGATCTGCCGGGGCTTGGCGATCGGGCTGATCTCCTTGGCGACGTGGTCGCGCAACTCCTTGATGACCTCGTGACCGTTGGCGCCTTCGGCCGCCGCGCTCCGCAGGATCACGAACGCCACCACGGCCTGGCCGGTGGTCTCGTCGGCCGCGCCCACCACCGCCGACTCGGCCACCTTCGGGTGGCTGACCAGCGCGGACTCGATCTCGGTCGTGGACAGCCGGTGCCCGGCCACGTTCATCACGTCGTCCACCCGGCCCAGCAGCCAGATGTCGCCGTCGTCGTCCTTCTTCGCGCCGTCCCCGGCGAAGTACTTGCCGGGGAACCGCGACCAGTACGTGTCGATGTAGCGCTGGTCGTCGCCCCACAGGGTGCGCAGCATCGCCGGCCACGGCTCGGTGAGAACGAGGTAGCCACCGCCGCCGTTCGGCACCGGGTTGCCGGCGTCGTCCACCACGTCGGCGCTGACACCCGGCAGCGGGGTCATCGCCGCCCCAGGCTTGCCGCTGGTGACGCCGGGCAGCGGGCTGATCAGGATGGAACCGGTCTCGGTCTGCCACCAGGTGTCCACCACCGGGCAGCGGTCGCCGCCGATGTGGGTGCGGTACCAGATGTACGCCTCGGGGTTGATCGGCTCGCCCACGGACCCGATCAGGCGCAGCGTGGACATGTCGTACTCGTCGGGGATCTGCTCGCCCCACTTCATGAACGTCCGGATCGCGGTCGGCGCGGTGTAGAGGATCGTGACCTGGTACTTCTGCACGATCTCCCACCAGCGGCCCTTGTGCGGGGTGTCGGGGGTGCCCTCGTACATCACGCTGGTCACGCCGTTGGCGAGCGGGCCGTACACGATGTAGCTGTGGCCGGTGACCCAGCCGATGTCGGCGGCGGTCCAGAAGACGTCGGTCTCCGGCTTCACGTCGAAGACCGCATGGTGGGTGTACGCCACCTGCGTCAGGTAGCCGCCCGTCGTGTGCAGGATGCCTTTCGGCTTGCCGGTGGTGCCGGAGGTGTACATCACGTACAGCGGGTGCTCGGCGTCGAAGGCCTCGGGGGTGTGCTCGTCGCTGGCCGGGTCGACCACGTCGTGCCACCACAGGTCGCGGCCGTCGGTCCACGCGACCTCCTGGCCGGTGCGCTTGACGACGAGGACGTTGCGGACGTTGGTGCCGTCCACCGCGTCGTCCACAGCGGGCTTGAGCGCGGTCTGGGCGCCGCGCCGGTGCTGGCCGTCGGAGGTGATCACGACCCGGGCGTCGCAGTCGATGATGCGGTCCCGCAGCGCGGTGGCGGAGAAGCCGCCGAACACCACCGTGTGCGGGGCGCCGATCCGGGCGCACGCGAGCATCGCGGCGACGGTCTCGGGGAGCATCGGCAGGTAGATCGCGACCCGGTCGCCGGCCCGCACCCCGAGGTCGGCCAGCGCGTTCGCCGCCTTGCAGACCATGGTCTTCAGATCGGCGTACGTGATGGTGCGGGCGTCACCCGGCTCGCCTTCCCAGTGGAACGCGACCTTCTCACCCTTGCCGGCCTCGACGTGCCGGTCCACACAG
>WHSM01000164.1 GCA_009380105.1 Micromonosporaceae bacterium | reverse complement strand
TCGACAGTGCGCGCCGCGGATCAGATCCTGGTGATCGAGGACGGCCGGGTGGCACAGCGCGGCACGCACGCCGAGCTGCTCGCGGCGGGCGGTCGCTACGAGGAGCTGTACCGCACCCAGTTCGAGCAGCCCGCCGATCAGTCGGCGCCCGATCGGAACGCCGAGCCTGCCGTTCCCACGGCGCCCGTGGCGAGCTGACGCTGGCGGCCGCGGGGCAGTCGTCCAGCCGACGGCTGCCCGGGCCGCATGTCTGAGATCGTGGCCAGGGCAGTCTCAGATCGGGGGCCAGGGCAGCGGAGGCCACCGGTGGTCCGGCTCCGGGAACACGCCCTGGTCGATGAGCCGCTCCACCCGAGCCGTCACGGCGCCGATCTCGTCGGCGGAGATGTGCTCGGCCAGCGACGACGCGAGCGCGTCGCCGGACAGCTTCGCCGCGAGCTCCCGGAGCCGCTCCGTGGCCTCCTCGCTCAGCGGCTCGCTCGCCCATCCCCACAGGACGGTGCGGAGCTTGTCCTCGGTGTGGAAGCACACGCCGTGGTCGACGCCGTACACGCGCGCAGCCGGGGCGCTGAGCAGGTGCGCGCCTTTGCGGTCGGCGTTGTTCACCACCGCGTCGAACACCGCCACTGCCGCCAGCCGGGGGTCGTCGGCGTGCGCCAGCAGGTACGGGCGACCGTCCGGACCGCGCGCGTCGGCGACCGGCCGCCAACCCTCGGGCAGCTCCTCGGCCGGCACGAACCCGACGAACTGCTCCGCCGCGTCGGTGTGCGCCTCCTCGATCCAGAGCTGGCACGCGCCCGGCCCGAGCGGGCCGTCGCGCAGCACGGTCGGCGGGACGACGCCCCATCCCCCGGCCTCCGACACCACGTACGCCGCGAGCTCCCGACCGGCCAGGGAGCCGTCAGGGAAGTCCCACAGCGGGCGCTCGCCGCGCACCGGCTTGTAGATGCAGCGGGCCGTCTCCCCGTCCAGGCTGATCACCGCGCGCAGCGTGGCGTTCGATGCCTCGGCCAGCAGGCCCTCCAGCTCCAACTCGCCGTGCCACAGCAACGTCAACGCGGCGGCGCCGTCCAGCGGCTGGGTCTGCTGCGCCGCGTCGCTCAACGCCTCACCGCCGATAGCCGTTGTGGCGCGGGCAGAGGTGCCCTGCGGGGTCGAGCGGGTTGCCGCAGAGCGGGCAGGGCGGGCGGCCCGCGGCCACCACGCGCCGCGCGCGGTCGATGAATGCGCGCGTCTCCTCGGGGGTCAACCGCACCCGGAGCCGGTCGAGATCCTCTTCCGACGGCTCTGCCTCCACCGTCTCCGCCGCTTCCGGTTCCGGCGCTTCCGCCGGCTCCGCGGTCGGCTCCTCGGCGCCGGCCGCCTGCTCCGCGACAGCGATCGCTTCGATCACCACGGTGCTGGAGTCCACGTCCCAGGCCAGTCCGAGCGTGCCGACGCGGAACTCCTCGTCCAGCGGGGTGTCGAGGGGCTCGTTGTCCTGCTGTAGATCCCCGCCGCTCGGCAGCGCCACGCCGAACCGGTTCGACGCCTCGTCGAGCAGTTCTTCGAGTTTGTCGGCGAGCAGAGCCATCTGCACCTTTTCCAGCACGACGCTCACCACTTGCCCGCCCCCACGGGCCTGGAGGAAGAACGTGCGGTCCCCTGGCTCGCCCACCGTCCCGGCGACGAACCGCTCGGGAGGCTCAAAGTCGTACACGCGTGGCCCCATGGGTAACGACCCTAGACGGCCGCGGGGGCAATCGTCCCGTCCGCCGCCCACCTGCCGGCCGACCACGCCACGATCGACAATCTTTCCCGGGAACGCAGGGCTATTCAGCGGCGCCAGACACCTCTTCCCCGGGAAGGTTCGCAGCTGCCGGAGCGCCGCCGCCGACCGCCGCGTCCCCTTCGGCGACGCCGGGCGGCGCGGGCCGGACCAGCCCGGCGAGATCGCCGCCGGTGTCGTTCAGGCGCATCAGGAACGGACGAAACGGCGTGTGCCGGATGGCGGTGACAGAGCCCGGGTCCACCACGATTCGCTGGAACAGGTCCAGGTGCACGCCGAGCGCGTCGGCGACGATAGCCTTGATCACGTCCCCGTGGCTGCACGCGAGCCAGATTGCGTCCACGCCGTGCTCAGCGTCGATCCGGGCGTCGGTCTGGCGGATCGCCTCGACGGCGCGCGCCGCCACCGCCGCCATCGACTCCCCGCCCGCGCCGGGGAAGACCGCGGCGGCGGGATGCCGCTGGACGACCTGCCACAGCGGGTCGGCTGCCAACTGCTCCAGCCGCTGGCCTTCCCAGTCGCCGTACCGGCACTCGCCGAGCCGCTCGTCGACCACGGCGGTCAGCCCGGGGCGGGCCTCCAACACGGTGTCGACAGTCTGCCGGCACCGGCGCAATGGACTGGTCAGCACCGCGCGCAGCGGGACGTCGCGCAGTCGTTCGGCCGCCGCCTTGACCTGCTGTTGGCCGGTCTCGTCGAGATCCACGTCGGACCAGCCGGCGAGCACGCCGTCAGCGTTCGCCGAGGTGCGCCCGTGTCGAAGCAGGAGAACGGTGGCCACCGGTCCACCCTAGCCGGGGCAATCGCGCCGCAACCCGAGTCGGCGTGGACGGCAGCAGGACGGCGCCGTCAGGTCGCGGAGATCACCCCGGCGCTCAGCAACCCGAGCACTGCCGCGCCGATCAGGATTCGGTACCAGACGAAGACGTACACGCTGTGCTTGGCGACCCAGCGCAGCAGCCACGCGATCGAGGCGTACCCGAGCACGAACGAGATCGCCGTGGCGACGATCATCTGGGCGAGGCTGGGGGCCAGGCCGACCCCGCTGGGCGCGAAGACGTCCGGCAAGCTGAAGACGCCGGCCGCGACGACGGCCGGGATCGCCAACAGGAACGAGTACCGGGTGGCCGCCTCGCGGTTCATCCCGATCGCCAGGCCGGCGGTGATGGTGCCGCCGGAGCGGGACACTCCCGGGATCAGCGCCATCGCCTGGGCGAAACCCATGATCACGCCGTCGCGCAGCCGCATGTCGCCGATCGCGCGCTTCTGCCGGCCCCAGTACTCGGCCGCGGCGAGCAGCAGCGCGAAGATGATCAGATTCGCGCTCACCAGCCACAGGTTGCGGGCCGCGCCACGGATGTCGTCCTTGAACAGGAAGCCGAGCACCCCGATCGGGATGGTGCCGATGATCACGTACCAGGCGATCCGGTAGTCGACGGTCTGGCGGGTCTCGGCGTCGACGAGCCCGACGAACCAGGTCTTCGTCAGCCGCCAGATGTCCTTGGCGAAGTAGATCAGCACAGCGGCCTCCGTGCCCAACTGGGTCACGGCGGTGAAGGAGGCTCCCGCGTCCCGGCCGAAGAACAGCTCCGAGGTGATGCGCAGGTGTGCCGACGACGAGATCGGCAGGAACTCGGTGAGCCCCTGCACAATGCCGAGCACGATCGCCTCAATCCAGGTCACTTAGGTGACTACTCCTGCCTTGTCCGCGGCTTCTGCCAGCGGGCAGCCTATTCGGCGGGTCGTCGGGACGCGCCAGCGACCCCGGTTGTAGCGTCGGATGCCATGCGACGACGACCCCTCGGGGCCAGTGGCCTGGCCGTGTCCCGGCTGGCGCTCGGCACCATGACGTGGGGTCGGGACACTGACGCCGACGACGCCGCCGACCAGCTCAAAGCCTTCGTGGACGCCGGGGGCAACCTGGTCGACACCGCGGACGTCTACGCCGACGGAAAGTCCGAGCAGGTGATCGGCTCGCTCGTCGGCGCCGTGGTGCCTCGCTCCGAGCTGGTGATCGCCACCAAGGCCGGCCTGTGCCCCGGCAGGGACCGTCGCCGCGACTGCTCCCGAGGTCATCTGCTGGGCAGCCTCGACACGTCGCTGCGCCGGCTCGGCACAGACTACGTCGACCTGTGGCAGCTGCACGCGCACGACCCGGCCACGCCGCTGGAGGAGACCCTGGCCGCGCTCGACCACGCCGTGTCCTCCGGCCGGGTCCGGTACGTCGGCGTGTCCAACTTCTCGGGCTGGCAGATCGCGCGGGCCGCGACCTGGCAGGCCGCGGGCGTCACCTACGGCCGCACGCCGATCGTCTCCTGCCAGATGGAGTACTCGCTGGTGCAGCGCGGCGTGGAGCGGGAAGCGGCGCCGGCGTGCCGCGCGGCCGGCGTCGGGATCCTCGCCTGGTCTCCGCTCGGCCGTGGGGTGCTCACCGGCAAGTACCGGCACGGCACGCCGGCCGACTCACGCGGCGCGTCGCCGCACTTCGAGCGCTTCGTCGGCCCGTACCTCGACGAGCGCGGCGCCGGGATCGTGGAGGCCGTCGCCACGGCCGCCGACGGATTGGGGGCCTCGCCGCTGGCGGTGGCCCTCGCGTGGGCCCGGGACCGGCCCGGCGTCACAGCCCCGGTGGTGGGCGCCCGTACGGCGGGCCAACTGCTCGGGTCGCTACAGTCCGATGAGCTGACCTTGCCGGCGGAGATCTGCAAGGCCTTGGACGACGTCTCCGCCATCGAGATGGGCTATCCCGAACGGCAAACGTGAGCTGGGGGTGGGCGCGGCGTGAGACATCGCCCTGTGGCTGTCGCCGTGGCCGCGCTGCTGCTGGCATCCGGCGTGGCGGCGTGCGGCGAACGCGATCCGTTGCAGGTCGGCACGCCGAAGCCCGCTTCTCCCGCGGCGGCGCCGTCCCCGACCGCGTCGGCGGCGGGGATGGCGTGGCGGGTTCCGGGCGCCGCGCGCGCGGAGGCGATAACGGTCGAGTCCGGCGGGCGGCGGCTGGCCGTCGGGGTCGACAACCCGCCGCGGCTGGCGATCCTCAACGCCGTGACCGGCGAGACGGTCCACTCCGTGACGCTGTCAGCGGTCCCGTCGCACGTGGCGGCGCGGCCCGGCGGCGGGTTCCGCGCCGTCGCCGGGCGGGAACTCGTCGCGGTGACCCCGGACGGCGACGCGTCAACGAGCCCGCTGCCGTGGCAGGCCGGCCAACTGGCGCTGCTGCCGGACGGCGCCGCCGCGGTCGCGTTCCCCGGCGCGGGCCGGGTCGGGGTGTACGGCGCCGACGGCCAGCGGGTCCGGGTGATCAAGACCGGCGGGCGCCCGACCGGCATCGCCGCGTCGGGCCGGACCGTCGGCGTCGTGGACGCCGACGCCACGTCGCTCGCGGCGTACGACACCAAAACCGGCGAACGCGCCGAAGAGCTGCGGGCGGGCAACGGAGCGCTGCACGTCGTCGCCGACGCCAAAGGCAGGTTCGTGGTGGCCGACACCCGCGACGGCGAGCTGTTGGTGTTCGCCACAGGGCCGCTCTACCTGCGGCAACGCTATCCGGTGACGGGCTCGCCGTACGGGATGGCGTACGACCCTCGACGCCACGTGGTGTGGGTGACGGTGACCGCGAAGAACCAGGTGGTCGGCTACGACCTATCCGGCGGCGCGCCTCGCGAGGTCGCCCGTCATGACACGGTGCGGCAGCCGAACAGTGTGGCGGTGGACCTGGGCTCAGGCACGGTGTTCGTGGCCGGTCAAGCCCAAGGGGTGGTGCAATCCATCCCCGGTTAGGCAGGATTTAACCGTGCCTCCTGACTATGAGTACGTGCCGCTGCGCCTGCCGGCCAACGTCGATCGGACGTCCGCGCAGGCGCAGTTGTCTATCGCGGCGGAATTCGCGGGATGGGAGTTGGCGCGCGTGCGGCTCTACCGGGACGGGACCCGGCAGGTGGTGCTACGGCGCCGCCGGGGTCCGCAGGCGCTGCCCGGTCTGTCGTACTGACCAACTGCCGGCCGGTCGCGCTGACCGCCGTGGCGCGGCTTGTCACCGTGACAGGCCGCGGCTCGGCGGGGGTCCGCTGTGGGCAGGCTCAGCCGGCTGACTTGTCGTCGCCGTCCTCGGCGGCCTCCTCCGGGGCGTACGGGTGCTCGATGATCATGCGCACCGCGGTGTCGGACTCCGACAGCGCGAACGGCGACGGCAGCTTGTCCGCCTCGGCGTTGGCGAAGACTTCCGCGTCCAACGGCGCCTCGGTCTCGCAGAGCACGGTGACCCCGGCGATCGGCTCCAGCTCCGGGATGTCCAGCGATCCCAGCGAGCCGTCCCCGGCGGCGAGCAGGTCGGCCACGGCGTCGCCCGCGTCCTGCGCCCCTGGCGCGTCCGGCTCCACTGCTCCCCCGGGCGGCGCGGCGCGGCGGGCGGCCTCAGCCACGCGCAGGAGCGCGGCGACGCTGGGCACCAGGTAGTCGCGGCGTTGCCGCACCGAGACGGTCACCGGCTGCTGGTCCGGCGCCTCCCCGCCGTCGACGCCGCCGAGGCCGACGCCGTACTGCTCGTCAGCTTCCTCCGGGTCGATCGGCTCCACGTCCCACGGGGTCACCTCGCCGAACGTGTCCATCAGCAGCTCGTCGTAGGTGAACGAGAAATTGTTCAGGGCGACGTAGCTCTGCCAGACCTGGTCGTCCTCGATCCGCCCGTCGGCGGCTTTCACGGCCGCGAGGTGTTCGCGTGCGGCTGTGACAACCTGCTCCAAGGCAGCGTCGAGGTCGGCGTGGCGGTCAGTCATCGGGCCTCCAAGAGGGCGCGCAGGTCAGCATGGCGGGTAGGCGGCAGGCGGTCAGCAGCGGGACAGGAAGCGGTCTAGCACGGTGACGCCGAAGCGCAGCGCATCGATCGGCACGCGTTCGTCGATGCCGTGGAACAGGGCGCTGAAGTCGAGGTCGGCGGGCAGCTTCAACGGCGCGAACCCGAAGCAGCGGATCCCGAGCCGGGCGAACGCCTTGGCGTCCGTGCCACCGGAGAGCATGTACGGCACCGGGCGGGCGCCCGGGTCGACGGCGCGCAGGGCGTCGGCCATGGCGTCGACCAACTCCCCGTCGAACGTGGTCTCCAGCGCCGGCTGATGCGTGATGTGTTCGGCTTCGACATCCGGGCCGACGAGGCGCCGGATCTCCTCCAGGAAGCTCTCTTCATGCCCGGGCAGCACCCGCCCGTCGATCACAGCCGTGGCGAGTCCGGGGATCACGTTGGCCTTGTACCCTGCCTGCAGCATCGTCGGGTTCGCGGTGTTGCGGACGGTGGCGCCGACGACCCGCGCGATCGGGCCGAGCTTGGCGATCGCCAGCTCCGGGTCGTCGAGGTCGAGCTCGATCTCCAGCGCTTCGCAGACCTGCTCCAGGAACGCGCGCACGGTCGGCGTCATGACGACCGGGAACTGGTGCTGGCCGACCCTGGCGACGGCGTCGCAGAGCCGCGTGACGGCGTTGTCGTCGTGCACCATCGAGCCGTGCCCGGGCCGGCCGCGACTGGTCAGCCTGATCCAGTCGATGCCTTTCTGGGCGGTCTCGATCAGATACAGCCGCAGGTCGTCCTCGACGGTGAGGGAGAATCCGCCGACCTCGCCGATCCCTTCGGTGACGCCGTCGAACAGCTCGGGGCGGTGCTCGACCAGATGATGGCCGCCGAGCCCGCCGCCGGCCTCCTCGTCAGCGAGGAACGCCAGCACCAGGTCCCGGGGCGGCACCCGGCCCTCGCGCCGCCACTGGCGCACCAGTGCGAGCACCATGGCGTCGAAGTCCTTCATGTCGACCGCACCGCGGCCCCACAGGTAGCCGTCGCGCTCCTCGCCAGAGAACGGCGGCACGCTCCACTCGTCCGGGTCGGCGGGCACGACGTCGAGGTGCCCGTGGATGAGCAGCGCGTCGCGCGAGGGGTCGGCGCCGGCGTACCGGGCGACCACGCTGGCGCGGCCCGGCTCGCTCTCACAGATCACCGGCTCCAGGCCGACCTCGGCGAGCTTGGCGGCGACGTACTCGGCGGCGCGGCGCTCCCCCGCGCTGGTCGCGGTGTCACCGGTGTTGGTCGTGTCGATCCGCAGCAGGTCCTGACAGATCGGGACCACTTCGTCGAGCGCTCCGTCGAGCGCATGGTCGACCCCGCCAATGCTCATGCGCTCTTCATATCAGTAGCGAGCCGGCGCGGTCACGGACCCCCTACTGCCATGATCGCGATTCCGGACCCGTCGCCACGCTCGACGGCGGCTTCACGCCCGGAATCGCGATCTCATGGTCAGACGGTCACCAGCCGAAGCCGGCGCCGTAGGACACCTGGGCCAGCACCCGCTGCCCTTCGGTGTTCGGGTGGAAGTAGTCCCAGCTGGAGACCTGCGAGAGCACGAACGGGTAGTTGAAGATGGCGTTGTTGTCGAACTTGCAGTTGGCGCCGTACGCGACGCACGCCTGCGCGAGCTGGGCGTTGTAGTCGATCACCCGCTGCCGGACCCGGTTGCGGCGCGCCTCGTCGTCGGGGTGCGTGGAGGTCGGGTTGGCGAGCATCGACTGGCAGATGTTGAACTGGCTCCACGCGTACCGGGCGCTGCTGTTGTTCTTGCCGATCGCCCAGAGCCGCTTGATGTCGGGGACGCTGACGATGTAGACCTTCGCGTTCGGCAGGCCGCTCTTCAGTCGGCTGAGCGCGGAGTTGATCTGCGACCGGTACGTGGTCACCGGAGTCATGGTGCTCTCGGAGCTGGTGCAGGCGTCGTTGGCGCCGATGAGCATGGTCACGTACTGCACGCCTCGGCTGGCCGCGGTCCCGGCCTGACCGTACATGTCGCTGGCCCTGGCGCCGCTGCGGGCGTCGTTGTAGTTCCTGCCGCTGATCGCGGAGTTCTTGGCCAGGATCCTGCGGTAGTGGCTGTTGACCGTGCTGTAGGAGCCGGTGCTCCAGGAGCGCGACGTGCAGTCGTAGTACCAGCCACAGGCGTTGAAGGCCCGGGTGATGGAGTCGCCGAGGCTGGACATGGAGCTCGGCGGCGGGCCCGGATCGGCGTGGGCCGGGACGCTGGGGAGTAGCAGGGCGGCGGTGAGGGCGACCAGGAGCGACAGTCGCCGGAAGGCACGGAGCATGTGAAACCTCCCAGTGGGTGAAACTGCCCGCATAACGGCAGTTACTGGAAAGTAATCGGTTAGTAACCCTTGTCTCAATACTTGGACACAAGACGTAGGGATTCCCCCGCCTGCCGACGCTCGCCGCCACGCGTGCGAGGTCACACCGGCGAAGATTGCCCTACCGCCGGAAGCCTGCATACTCTGGGTACGTACCTCCGGTATGTCAATGACGGAAGGTGGGTAACCATCATGGCGTCCCTTACGTACGCGACGAGGCGTGCTGCTCTCAACACCGTGCTGGCGCGGTGGGAGCGGGACGGAACCATCGGGCCGGAGCACGAGCTCCCCGACGCGTTCGCCGACACCGGCGAGCTGCTCGCGACTGCCCAACTGCGGTGGCACAGCCACCTAG
>WHSM01000041.1 GCA_009380105.1 Micromonosporaceae bacterium | reverse complement strand
TCCTGTCGCGGCCGGGGCGACGTTCTTCCCTACCCCAAGGGGACGCCGCCCCGGCCTCTCACCCGGTCCTGCGCCACCGGGAGGACGCGCAGCCGAGGAGCCCATTAGCTTGACTATTCCGTGCTGACTTGACGATGGCATATTCCGCGCGACTGGCGCAAGTGACCCGGTGGAAACTACACTCCGCTGCCATGGCAGACAGCAGCCCCACGGTGCAACGACGCCGACTCGGTGACCAGGTGCGCAAGATCCGCGAAGCCACGGGCATGACAGGCGCCGAGGTCGCCGCAAGGCTGGAATGCACTCAGTCGAAGGTCAGCAAGATCGAGGGTGGGAGGAGCGGCATCCGCCCGAAGGAGCTGAGGGAGCTGCTCGACATCTACGAGGTGAAAGATCAGGCGCTCCGTGACCAACTCCTCGCGCTGGCGCAGGCCGGCAACGCACGAGGCTGGTGGGCGCGCTACTCCTCCAGCATCTCTCCGAACTACGCGTCCTACATCGGCTTCGAGGCCGGCGCCACCCAGATCACCGCCTGGGAGCCGATGGTCATCCCCGGGCTGCTCCAGACCGAAGAGTACGCCCGCGAGGTGATCCGGGCCGGGGTGCGGGAGATCGCCACCGAGGAGATCGAGCGGCGGGTCGAGATCCGCATGCGACGACAGGCCCAGCTCCAGAAGACCAACCCGCGGCTGTGGGCCATCACCGACGAGTCGGCACTGCGGCGACTGGTTGGCGGCCCAGCGCTGCTGCGAGCCCAACTGCGGCACCTAGTCGACGTCGCCGGGGACAACCCGCGCATCACGGTCCAGGTCGTTCCGCTGGCGGTCGGAGCCTTCCCCGGTACCCAAGGTTCGCTCAACGTGCTGTCGTTCGACGACGCCCCCGCCACCGTGTACGTGGAGACGATCGTCGGGGACGTTTACCCCGAAGACGACGATCTTCAAGCGTGTATGCTGGCGATCGAACACCTGCAAGCCACGGCGCTCGGCCACGACCAGTCGATCGCGATGATCCGCCGCGTCATGCGCGAGCTGCCACCGGACGAAAAGGGACGTGGATGACTCCCGACCTGACCCGCGCCGAATGGCGCAAGAGCACACGCAGCCAACAGAGCGGTGCGTGCGTGGAGCTCGCCGTCACCCCCGCCGTCGTCGGCGTGCGCGACTCGAAGGACCGTGCGGCTGGGCATCTGGAGTTCGCCCGCACGGAATGGGAAACCTTCCTCGCTGAGGCGAAAGCCGGCGAGTTCGACCTCTGACTAACCAACGACGAAAGGGCCGGTCCGCCATCCGGGCTGGCCCTCTACACCGTTGGTGCGCTCAACGCACACCACCCGCTCCCGTCGAGGGCGGGTTTCGTTGCCAGGGGGTACTGCCGTCCCACGGGTGATGCAGGCTGCGCTTGGTGCGCTCGACGCACACCACCCGGCTCCCGTCGAGGGCCGGGTCTCGTTGCCGGTGGGACACCTATTGCTGCCTGCTCACCACTGCGGCTGGCCCGGCGGGCTGGCCGGCGATCCCGGCGGGCCCATCGGTGGGCCAGCGGGCGACCCCGGCGGACCGGGCTGGCCGAATCCCGGGCCCGGCTGGCCGTACCCCGGGCCCGGCTGGCCGGATCCGGGAGCGGGCGGGCCGTACCCCGGAGCGGGCTGGCCGGGCCCTGGACGCGGCGGGCCGTATCCCGGGGCGGCCTGCGGCCGGTACGGCGCCTGCCCACCCTGCGGGGACGCCGGCACGCCGGGTCCGCCGGCCGCGCCGTTCTGTGTGAACTCCGCTGCCAGGAGCACTCCCGCCGCGAGGAACAGTACGAGCGTCACCCCCAGCGCGACGAACCAGCCGTTCCCGAAGCTGGCCTCGGTCTCGCCCGTGGTCGCCTGGTCCACGAACTCCATGATCCGGTAGCCGAGGAACAGAATCGCCAACAGATCGAGGGCCGCGGCGCCCGCGGCGCCGTAGGCGAAGGGCTTGCGCAGCGCTTCGGGCACGAACGGCGCCGCCACACACACGCCGACCGCGGTGAAGGTGAACAGGAAGTACATGATCGCGGGCAGCTGGTTCAGCGTGTCGCCCTCTTTCAGCGTGTGCGTGATCCCGGCCGTCACCGTGACGGACTCGGTCCGCTGCACCACCCAGCTGACGAACAGCGAGAGCGCGAACAGCAGGAACGCGACCCCGGCCGCGGCCAGGGCCGCGATATGCAACGGCTTGCTCGCCAGTCCGCCCCCACCAGGCGGCGTCGGCCCACCGTGAAACTGGCCGGCGGGTGAGGTCGGATACGGCGGACCCGACTGCGGGTGCCCGCCGAAACCGGGACGCGGGGGCCCGCCGAAACCCGACTGCGGCGGCTGGCCGTACGGCCCCGGAGCCTGAGGTGGGTACGACATCACGCCTCCAGTTACCGCTGCGTCTCCCCGCTCACTGTGTCATAACGGTCATGGTCCGCGCCGCCGGGACGCGGCTCGGCGAAACGGCGCGCGGGCCGGCGATGCAGATGGTCGAAGAACCCGATGAAGGCCGCCACCCCGGCGATGCCGAGGTAGCCGGCGTACATGCCCCCGCCGTATCCGACGTTCACGCCCGGTGTGGAGGCGTCGATGCCGTACGCGGCGAAGGCTCGCGACAGCGCCGCGCCGATCACCACGGTGGCGATCAATGCGCTGAGCAACGACAGCGCTGCCGCCGCCAGTCCGCCGAGCCACAGCGGCTGCCGGGCGGCCTCCGGCACGAGCACCAGACCGATGGCGGCGAAGATCATCGCGATCGTGGCGATCCGGTACATCAGCCACAGCGGTCCGCCGACGGCCTCTCCCAGTCCGAGACTCGCCGTCTCCACCTCGCCGAAACTCTCCGCTGAGATGGTGAGCCAGCCGGTGACGTACGACACCGCGATCATCAGCGTGCCGAGCGCTCCGGTCGCGGTCAGCAGCCAACCCAGGGGCCGCAGCGTCGAGAAGTTCAGCGCGCCGACCCTGGTCCCGACCCCGGGGGCCGAGGCGATCAAGGGCTCCGGCGGCGGATCGACGGGGTCAGCCGGCGCGGCCCCGGCGGGGTCGGCCGGCGCGGGCGTCACGCTGCTGTCGGTCTGGTCGGCGATGCGGTCAGGGCTGTCGCTCATGGGGGGCCGGCTTCATTCCTCGGTACAGGCGTCGGCTCTTCGCAAGCCGCGGACGCCCCCATAGTCTCCGAAGTCGACGCATCCGGCGACCCCCGGCGGCTCATCTCTTCCCGCAGAGCCCACATCATCCCGGCATTCCGGGCGCCGAACGCGGCGGCGGCCAGCGAACGGGCACTGGAAGAATCGACCCGTGGTGGAGATGAGCCGGGAGCGCTTCGAGGAACTCGTCGGCGAGGCACTCGACGAGGTGCCCGCTGAGCTCACCAAGATGATGCAGAATGTCGTGATCATGGTGGAGGACGACTCGCCGCCCGGCGAGCCGACCCTGCTCGGCCTGTACGAGGGCTACGCGCTCACCGACCGCGGCTGGGATTACGGCGGCGTGCTGCCGGACCGGATCACGCTGTTCCGCAACCCGATCCTGCGCATCTGTCACACCGAGGACGACGTGGTCGAGGAGATCGCGGTCACCGTGGTGCACGAGATCGCCCACCACTTCGGGATCGACGACGCGCGCCTGCACGAGCTGGGCTGGGGCTGATGACACGGGTGACTGCGCGCGGACGCTAGAGTGCGCCGGTAGGTCGGCAGCCGGATTCCACGGGATTCAGGGAGCGCGAGATCGTGCGTGGCGACATCTTCAACCCAGAGAACATGGTGGAGCAGACGCCGACCCAGGTCGGCATGGCTCTGCAGAACTCGTACTGCGTCAGGTACGGGATCAACGGCGAAGTCGTCGCCCGCCAGGGCTCGATGGTGGCGTACCGGGGAAATCTTCAGATCGAGACCAAGAGCCAGGGCGTCGGGAACTTCCTGAAGCGGGCGGTGACCGGCGAAGGCGTGGCGCTGATGGCAGTGCGCGGCCAGGGTGAGATGTGGTTCGCGGACCACAAGGCCCACGTCTTCGTCATGGAGATGGACCCGAACGACTTCCTGTCGATCAACGGCCGCAACGTGCTGGTGTTCGACCCGACGTTGCAGTATCAGATCTCGATGGTGAAGGGCGCCGGGATGTTCGGCGGCGGCCTGTTCAACTGCGTCTTCTCCGGGCAGGGCAAGGTGGCGATCACGGCCGACGGCGCGCCGGTCGTCATCCCGGTCAGCCCGCAGTTCCCGGTGTACGTGGACACCGACGCGATCATCGGCTGGTCCGGCAACCTGCAGACGTCGATCCACCGCTCGCAGGGCCTGAAGTCGATCTTGCGGGGCGGCTCCGGCGAGATGTTCCAGATCCTGTTCCAGGGGCAGGGCTTCGTCATCATCCAGCCCAGCGAGGGCCCGGCCGCGGCTCCAGCCCAGAGCGGCGGAGGCGGCCTCCTCGGCAACCTCGGCGGCTGATGTCGGCGCTCAGCTGGTGATGTCGCGGCTGCCCAGGCGGGCCCAGGCCGCCGCGAGGAAGACCGCGGTGTAGATCCCGGCCGAGAGCAGGCCGGGCCCGACGCTGCTGGTGGCGATCGGGGCGCGCAACAGGTCGCCGAAGCCGTACCACCAATGGGTCATCAGGTACGGGTGGATCGGCTCCAGTTGCGGGATCGTGCCCAGGATCTGGTTGCTGATCGTGAACACCACGACCGCGATCGCGGCGCCCACCGGCTGCTCCGTAAGCGTCGAGACGAACAGCCCGAGCGCCCCCACCGCCGCCAGGCACGCGGTGATGTAGCCGCAGATCAACGCGACCCGGCCCAGCGCCGGCAGGAAGCCGATCTGGGAGCCCGAGAGCAGGATCATCTCGCCGCCGCCGAAGAACGCCACGCCGACCGCGACCCCGACAGCCGCCACCAACAGGGTCGCGGCGAGCGCGTACGCGAGCACGCCCGCGTACTTGACGGCGAGCAGCCGGGCCCGGCCGACCGGGACGGTGAGCAGGTATCGCAGGGTGCCCTGGTTCGCCTCTCCGGCGATCGCGTCGGAGGCGACCGCGGCCACCGCGAGCGGCAGGAACAGCCCGAGCTCGGCGCCGAGAGCGGCCAGCGCGACGTAGACGCCGTTGCCGCTGACCGCGCCGATCAGGTTCGGCCCGCGGCCGGACGGCGGCGCGGACCACCACACGGCGACCGCGATGATGACCGGCACCGCGGCGAGGATCGCCAGGGCGACCTGGTTACGACGTCGCCCGAAGACCAGGCCCAGCTCGGAGCGCAGGAACCGGGTGCTCAGGCGGCGCCACGGCGCCGAAGCGGCGCCGGTCACCACGCCGGCCGTCGCGTCAGCCGCTGACATCGAAGCCCTCCCCCGTGAGCGAGACGAACACGTCCTCCAGGTCCGGGGTCGCGACGGCGAACCCCCGCACCGGCACACCGTCGTACACCAGCTCCGAGAGCACCTTCTCCGGCGGCAGTTCCCCGGCCTCGGCCGTCACCCCGCCACTGGTCGGCGCCACCTCCGTGAAGCCGAGCCGGCGCAGCGTGGCGCTCGCCTTGTCCGGCGCGTCGGTCTCGATGCTCACCCTGGCCGCGGTGGCGGCGCGCAGCTCAGCGAGCGGCTGCTGCGCGACCAGCTTGCCCAGGTGCATCACCCCGACGTGGCTGCAGATCTGCTCCACCTCGCTGAGGAGGTGGGTCGACAGCATCACGGTCACGCCGGACGCTGCAAGGTTGCTGATCAGGGCGCGCACCTCGCGGGTGCCCTGCGGGTCGAGTCCATTGGTGGGCTCGTCCAGGATCAGCAGCTCGCGGGGTTGCAGCAGCGCGGCGGCGATCGCGAGCCGTTGCCGCATGCCCAGCGAGTACGCCCGGTACTTCTTGCCCGCCGCCGCGGCCAGGCCGACCCGGTCGAGGGCCTGGCCGATCCGCGCGTCACAGGTGGCCGGATGAGCGGCGCGGTCGGCGGCGTCGAGCCGGCGCAGGTTCGCCCGCCCCGACAGGTACGGGTGGAACGCCGGCCCTTCGACCAGCGCGCCGACCCGGGGCAGCACTGACGCGGCCCGGTCCGGGATCGCGCCGCCGAGCAGTTCGCAGCTTCCCGACGTCGGGCTGATCAGCCCGAGCAGTATCCGGATCGTGGTGGTCTTGCCAGACCCGTTGGGCCCAAGGAACCCGTAAACCGACCCAGAAGGCACGGCAAGATCGACCCCGTCAACAGCAACCTGCCCACCCCGAAACCGCTTGGTCAACCCGGAGGAGGAGACCGCGGCCCCCGCCCCCACCTCGGCGTGGGTCTCAGGGCGGGCGGCGCCGCGGGGGTCTCCGCTAGTCATTCAGTTGGGCCTTCGGGGCTGCCGCGACCTCGTACAGCCGCTCCGGGCTCACCGCGCCGACCAGCATCCGCCCGTCCTCGACCAGCAGCACCGAGAACAGCTTCGTCTTGAGCAACCGACCGCTGCCCCAGTCGCCGCTGACCTTCGGCAGGGCGCCCAGGACGCCCGCGAGCTGGTCACCGGTCCGCTGACCGTCGGCGCGGTCGCCGTCGCGACCCCAGCCACGGTGCTCGTCCCCTGCTCCGGGCCGCGCCGCGACATCCTCCGGCGACGGCGCCCGGGCGACCAGCACCGAGGTCCATCCGTCGCCGATCACGACCGGCCGCGCCCGGCCCGCGGCGCCACGCCGGCCTTCGCGGCCGCCCTTGGCCTCGTCCCCGTGGTCACCCTTGCCCTTGCCTTCGTGGCCGCCCCGGGCGTTGCCTTCGTGGTCGCGGCCTTTGTGGTCGCGGCCTTTGTGGTCTCGGCCCCATGACCTGCCCGGCTGCTCCTCGGTCACCTTCGCGCCGGGCGGCGGCTGGAACTCAAACTGCGACGCGTCCGGCTTGGTGAAGCTGACCTGGGTGAAGCCGACCTCCAGCGCCGGCGCCTGCTCGCCGTCGGCGTGGACCTGGACCCGCAGCGGCACGAACTTCTCGCCGTCGAGGGCGATGCGCACCTGCCGTACCAGCGACTGGCTGTCCCGCGGCGTGAACACCAGCTCGTACGCCGCGCGCCCCGCCACCCGGGCGGTCCCGTCGGTCGTCACCTTCGTGCTCGGGTCGAGCGCGTCGAGCACCCGGTCAGCCGCCTCCTGCGGGTTGCTCGGCAGCCCGCTCGGATGCACCGGCGGCTTCTCGGCCCGGTCCGTGGAGGCCGGCAGCCGGGTGTGCGTCGCCGTGTTCTCCTCGCTGTGCCAGGTCCACAGATCCCGGCCGTTGCGGATCACGTCGGACTCGCCGAGGGTGCCCATCAACGCCATCCGTAACCGTTCCGGCCCGTCGTACCAAAGCCGAAGCGTGTGTGTGCCGTCGGCGAGTGAGGCGAGATCGGAGCTGCCGCGACGGGTGTTGAGCGGAAGGGACGGCAGCCCGAGGTCGGCCTTCTCCACCACGGTGCCGGAAAAGCTGCTCACCTCGGCGGTCTGCAGCTTGACCAGCAGGTCGGACGCGCTGCGCTCGGGCAGCCCGGGTTCGGCCGCGAGCAGACGTGTCGCGCTGCCGGCGGCAAGCACCGCGACCAGGACCGAGGCGGGCGCCGCCCAGCGCAGCCAGGGGCGTGTGGTGAGCATCGACATGACCCCATCTTGCGCCCCTGCCGCTGTGACGAGCCTGAGAGAAGCTGAGGTCCGACTCAGAGTCAGTGGCAATCTTGGGTACGTGAGACTGCTGGTGGTCGAGGACGAGGAGCGGTTGGCCCGGGCGTTGCAGCGGGGCCTGACCGCGGAAGGGTTCGTCGTCGACATCGCCGGCACCGGTCCCGGTGGGCTGGACGCCGCCCGCCACGGCCAGTACGACGCGGTGATCCTGGACGTGATGCTCCCGGGCCTGTCCGGCTACCGGGTGATCCAGGCGCTGCGCGCGGACGGCAACTGGGTGCCCGTGCTGATGCTGTCGGCCAAGGACGGCGAGTACGACCAGGCCGACGGCCTCGACGCGGGCGCCGACGACTACCTGACCAAGCCGTTCTCGTACGTGGTGCTGCTGGCCAAGATCAGGGCGTTGCTGCGGCGCGGGGCGCCCGAGCGGCCCGCGGTGCTGCGGGTCGGCGCGCTGACCCTGGACCCGGCGAGCCGGCGGGTCAGCCGGGACGGAGATCCGGTGAACCTGACGCTGCGGGAGTACGCGCTGCTCGAGTATCTGATGCGACGCCCCGGCGCCGTGGTGAGCAAGATCGAGCTGCTGGACCACGTGTGGGACGCCTCGGTGGACACCGATCCCAACATCGTCGAGGTGTACGTCGGCTACCTGCGACGCAAGCTCGGCCGGGGCGCGGTGGAGACGGTGCGCGGCGCGGGCTACCGCCTCGCGGTGACGGAGCCGGCCTGATGGCCTGGTGGCGGCGGCTGTCACTGCGTACCCGCCTGACCGCGATCGGCACGGCCGGGCTGGCGGTCGGTCTGGCGCTGGGCGGCCTGCTGTTGATGGCCGCGCTGCAGTTCACGCTGCAGCGCACCATGGACGAGAGCGCGCTGCGCACCGCGACCGACGTCGCCGCGCTGGTCGACGCCGGCCAGGTGCCGGACCCGCTGCTCACCGGCCAGGGCGGCGTGGTGGTGCAGGTGATCGACTCCGGTGGTCGGGTGAAGGCAGCCTCACCGGGCGCGGACCGCCTGGTCGGCGTGCTGCGCCCGTCGGAGCTGCGCAAGGCCCGCGCCGGAGAGCGGTTCTACGTGCCGGGCGAGCGCGCCGGGGTGGCCGGGAAGCTGCGCGTGGTCGCCGTGGCGGCCGGGCCGGGCTGGGACCGGCAGACGGTGGTGGTCGCGACGCCCGCGCACGCGCACCACGACGCGGTGAGATTCATGCGCAGCACGCTGTGGGTGGTCTTCCCGGCGCTGTTGGCGACGTTGGCCGCGCTGCTCTGGGGCGCGGTCGGCTGGACCCTGCGGCCGGTGGAGGCGCTGCGGCGGGGCGCCGCCGAGATCACCGCCGCGCCGCAGGAATCGGGATCGCTGCCGGTCCCGGACGCCGAGGACGAGGTGCACCGGCTCGCGGTCACCCTCAACGACATGCTTGCCCGGCTCGCGGCCGCCCGGGCCCGGCAACGCGCCTTCGTGGCCGATGCCGCGCACGAGTTGCGGAGTCCGCTGGCGAGCATGCGAACCCAACTGGAGGTGGCGCAGCGGCACCAGCCGGAGGACTGGCCGGCGTTCACCGACGACCTGTTGGCGGACACCGAGCGGCTGGGCCGGCTGGTGGACGACCTGCTGCTGCTCGCCCAGGCCGACGACGCGGGCGTGCAGGCGGCGACCGACCCGGTCGACCTGCGCGGGGTGGTGGAGACGGTGGCCGAGCGGCATGCCGGCGCCCGGGTCACGGTCGCCGTGCGGCCCGGCGAGGAGGTACGCGCGGCCGGCGATGAACGCCACCTGGACCGGGTGGTCTCCAACCTGGTCGAGAACGCGGCACGCCACGCCGCCTCCGCCGTCACCATCGCGGTGTCGCACGCCGATGGCGCCGCGGTGGTCACCGTGTCCGACGACGGCCCCGGAATCCCCGCCGAAGATCGGGAGCGCGTCTTCGACCGGTTCACCCGGCTGGACAACGCGCGCGCCCGGGACGCCGGTGGCGCGGGGCTGGGGTTGGCGATCGTACGGGAGCTGGTACGCCTGCACGGCGGCTCGGTGCAGTTGCGCGACGCGGACGGCGACGCCGGCCTCACCGCCGAGATCCGGCTCCGCGCGCTCTGACGAGATCGCCCCCGCCCCCCACGCTCACCGGGCCATGCCCGCCCAACTGCGGCACACCAGCCTGGGTGGGTCGTCGGGGTCCAGCACGTCGACCACCACCCGCGCCGTGTTCGGCAGATGATGAGCCAGTGTGTACGCCGGAGTCACACCGTCGCAGAGCCGGGCCAGACCCAGCCGCAGGATCGCCCCGTGGCTGATCACCACCGCGGCGCCCGGCTCATCGGAGCCCAGGTCGGCGAGGACGTCCGCCACCGACGACCGGAGCCGCCCCAGCAGCTGGTGGCCGGTCTCGCCGTTGGGCGCGCCCCGCTCCAACTCCCCCTGCATCTGCCAGCAGGCGAAGAGGTCCTCCAGCGCCTGATGCGCCTCGTCGTCCACCCGGGCGTGCAGGTCGCCGACGTCGCCCTCGTGCAGCAGCGGATGCACCCGCACCGGCAGCCCGAGGTGCTCGGCAAGCGGCTGCGCGGTCTGCTGGGCGCGGATCATCGTGGAGGCCCAGATCGCGCGTACCGGCAGCTCCTCGAGGTCTTCAGGCAGGTCGGTGACGAGCGCGCCGGCCTGGCGGAACCCCTCCGGCGACAGCTCCGGGCCGGGCACCGAGCAGTCGAGACTGCCGATCGTGTTGGCGAGGCTCTCCGCGTGCCGTACGAAGACAATCCGGTGACCGGTCACTCCACGCCGCCGTGGCGGAGCCGGGACAGCCAGGCCACGGCGTCGGAGAAGTCGGCGTCCGCGGTGCCCGGCGGCGCTGTGATCTTCTCGGGCGACGCCCGTGGGTACGACCCGAGGAACCGCACCGCCGCGCTGGTCCGCCGCAACCCCATCAGCGCCTCACCCATCCGCGCGTCCGCCACATGGCCGGTGCAGTCGAGGAAGAAGCAGTACTGCCCGAGCCGGTTGTTCACCGGACGCGACTCGATCCGGGTCAGGTTGATGCCGCGCACCGCCAGCTCGGTGAGCACGCCGAGGAGACTGCCGACCCGGTCGTGGGCGATGTACACCACGATCGACGTGACGTCGTTGCTGGTGGGAGCGGGTGGCGCGCCGACGCGGGACACCAGCACGAATCGGGTCACCGCGTCAGGGTGGTCGCCGATGTCCTCCGCGACAGGATTCAGCCGGTGCCGCTCCACGGCGATCGGCGCGCAGATCGCGGCGTCGTGCTCGCCCTTCGCCACGGCGGCCGCGGCCGCCGCTGTGGACAGCACGTCCACGATGGCCGCCTGCGGCAGGTTCTTGTGCAGCCAGTCGCGGCACTGGGCGGTGGCGTGGGGATGGCTGGCGACGGTGCGGATCTCGTCCAGGCCGCGGCCCACGCGGGTCGCCAGCACGAACGTCACCGGCAGCACGACCTCGCGGGTGATGACGAGCGGGTCGCCCTCGGCGAGCTGGTCCAGGGTGACGCCGACAGCGCCCTCCACCGAGTTCTCCAACGGCACCAGCGCGGCGTCCGCGTCGGCGTCGCGCACCGCGTCCAACGCGTCGGGCACGCTGCGCGCGGGACGCAGCTCGGCCCGCTTCGCGGCCGGGATCCGGCGCAGCGCCTGCTCGCTGAACGTCCCTTCCGGGCCGAGATAGGTGAACCGTGTCGGGGGTACGCCAGGCATGTCGCCGAGACTACCGGCCAGGCCCCGGCGCAGACCTCAGACGCCGCGAACCCGGTGGCCGGCCTCCTGCAGCGCCGCGACCGCCTCGGCCAGGCGCACCGCAGGCACCAGCAGATAGTCCGTGTCGTACGTCGAGAAAGCGCAGATGTTGACGCGGGCGTCGGCGAGCGGGCCGGTCAGCGAGTTCAGGATCCCGGTCAGGGTCAGCTCCATCGTCCCCGCGACCCGCAGGCATCGCCACGGCGTCTCCATCTGGGCGTCGTCGGGAGCCCGTTCGGCCGGACACACGATCGAGACCTCGTCCGGCGTCCAGGTGACCGACACGACTCCGCCCTCCGGCCCTGGCAGCTTGCCGGGCAGCGGCGTGCCGGCCGGGAGCCGGCAGATCGCGTAGTCCTCCGGGAGCAGATCGAGATCAAGCACCTACGCAGGTTACGCCGCGTTGCTGTCGCGCTAAAACCTCATCTCACGCCGGCGTGCCACATCACACGCCCGCCGGGCCGCCATCCCACGAATCGCCGCACTGCGCGGCCGCTATGAGATGCGGCAGAGGAAGGTCAGGGAGCCGGCGAGGATCGCCTCGTCCCACAGCGGAGTGCTGATCGCGTCGACGGTGCGGGTCGCGTCGCCCACCCGCACGCGCATCACGCCGCGCGCCAGGCTGCCCGTGGCCAGGGCCAGCAACGGCGGGATTCGCCCGGTCTCCCACCCGGCGAGCGCCGCCGCCGCAGGAGTGAGGTCCACGAGCGTGAGCACGTCGAGCAACCCCCGGCCGACCCACTCGTCGCCGCCCACACCGTCGCCGGGCGCTTCGCCGGGCCCGGCGCCGGATCGGTGGCTGGAACTCTCACCGGGCCCGTGACTGGCGCTGAGCAGCGCCCGGAAGGTCGCGGAGTGGGCGACGACCACGCCGTCGGAGTCGACGACTGCGCAGGGTTCGCCGGCGCCGGCCACGGCGTTGGCCCACCACCACATCGATGACGCTCCGGTCGCGTGCTGCGGCTGGAACTCCGCTCGGGTCTCTCGGTCACGCTTCGGCTCGCGCTCCCCAGAGAGCGACAGCTCGACATGCGGCACCGTCCTACTCCCCGCGCTCAGGCCCCCGTCCTGGATGAGCCACGGTACCGCTCAGCGCGACGATGCGGTATCAGCGTGTGGGTCGCATCTCCCGCTTCGGCCTCACCCCGCGTCATCTCAACCTGATGCTGCGCCACGGGAGCGGGGCTAGGCTCCCAGGCGTGGAGCCTTACGTCGACAGCGAGGTCACCCGGCTGCGTACGGCGCTGCTGCACCGACCCGGCCCGGAGTTGCAACGGCTCACGCCGCGCAACAACGACTCGCTGCTCTTCGACGGCATCCCGTGGGTGGGCCGGGCGCAGGAGGAGCACGACGCGTTCGCCGCCGCCCTCGCCGACCGTGGTGTGGAAGTGCTGTACCTCGCTGAGCTGCTCACCCAGACCCTCGCCGTGCCGGCCGCCCGGGACGAGGTGACCGCCGCGGTGGTGGCGGACGAGCGCCTGGGAGACGCGCTACGGCGCCGGGTGGCCGACCACCTCGCCGCGCTCGACCCCGGGCGGCTCGGGTCAGTGCTGACGGCCGGGCTGGCCCATGAGGAGTTGCGCGGCGGCAACGATCTCGTCTACACGCTCATGGACCGGCACGACTTCGTCATCGACCCCCTGCCGAATCTGCTTTTCACCCGGGACTCCTCGGCCTGGGTACGCGGGCAGGTGGCCGTGGCGAGCTTCGCGATGCCGGCCCGGCAGCGGGAGACCACGCTGATGCGGGCGATCTACCAGCACCATCCGCGGTTCGCCGGGACTCCCCTGTTGTACGAGCCGACGATGGAGCACGTCGAAGGCGGGGACGTGCTGGTGCTCGCGCCTGGGGTGCTGGCCGTCGGGGTCGGCGAGCGCACCACGCCGGCCGGCGCCGAACGGCTGGCGCGCCGCTGCTTCGCCGCTGAACTGGCGCACACGGTGCTCGTGGTGCCGATCGCTCAGGAGCGGGCGACCATGCACCTGGACACGGTCTGCACGATGGTCGACGTCGACGCGGTGGTGATGTACCCGAACGTCGCGGACTCGCTCGCCGCGTACACCGTCGTGGCGGCGCCCAGCGGTGAGCCGGCGGTGAGCGGGCCGGAGCCGTTCCTCACCGCCGCCTCCAAGGCGATGGGCATCGACACGCTACGGATCATCGACACCGGCCTGGACCCGGTCACCGCGGAACGCGAGCAGTGGGACGACGGCAACAACACGCTCGCGATCGCGCCTCGGGTCTGCGTGGCGTACGAGCGGAACATCGAGACCAACGCGCGCCTGGAGGATGCCGGCATCGAGGTGATCCGGATCGCCGGCTCCGAGCTGGGCTCGGGCCGCGGCGGACCGCGCTGCATGTCCTGCCCGGTGACCCGCGACCCGCTCTAACCCGGCCGCCCAGCCGCGCCCCGGGTCGGCTTACAGGTCGCGCTTGTAGACCCACTCGGTCGCGCTCGGCTGGTATCCGAACCACCGGTTGATCGCCAGCATCGGGCCGTTCTCGTCGTCGTTTCCGGTGAGCGCCTCGGTGTAGCCGGCGGCTTTCGCCCGGTGCAGCGACTGGTTCTTGGCCAGCTTGGCAAGACCCCGGCCCCGGTACGCCCGCAGCGTCCCGGTCATCGCCGACCAGTATCGGGTACGCCCGTCGGTCTGCGCTCCGGAGAAGGCTGCCGCCACACCGTCCACGACCGCGACCGTGGTGAGATCGCGATCCAGATCGGGCCGGTCCCAGTACATGGCGAGCCAGTCCTGGTACGGCATCGCGTCGAGCTCCACAGCGGACGGCTCGTCCCGGGCGGCCTCGGTGTCCAGCTCGTACAGCGGGCGCGGGTCGCCGGCGAAGTCGGAGGCGGCGCGCAACTCCACGCCGGGAGGGATCTCCAGCGGTGGCAGCGCAGCGACCGCGAGATCGAGCCGTTGGAATTTCGAGGAACGTCCACGTTGGTAACCGTGGCGCTCGACGAATCCCCGCGACTCCGCGTCGTCGAGCACCCAGGAGTGCGCGCTCACCGCCCCGCTCGCCTGGACATGGTTCTCGGCCGCGGCCAGCAACGCGCCGCCGACGCCGCGGCCCCGGTGTTCCGGGAGCACGTTGACGTTGACGGTGGCCTGCCCCGGCTGGGCGCTGTCGAGGATGAGACCGGCCCGCGCGGTGCCCACGACCCGGCCGTCGAACTCAGCGACGAACACCCGGTACCGGCGCGCAGCCGGGGCGTTCGCGACCTCCCAGGCGACCTTCTCCGGAGTGGTCACCAGGTACGGCAGCACCACCCGCACCACATCGGACACAGCCTCGGAGTCGGCGGCGCGAAACTCGCGAACAGTCAAAGTCACACCGCGTACGCTACGGCCACAACAACCCGCCCACCCCCGAATATCGCGCCCACCAATACGCGACAGGGCTTAGCGCAGGGTGAGTTGGCGGCCTAGCAGGCCCTGGCGCGCCCGTCGCTCCGTGGGGCCGAGCGGCTCGTCGTCAGCGAGCGCTTCGGCGTACCGCTTGGCGAAGTGTTCCAGCGGTTGCTCCCAGCTTCCGGCCTCGGCGTCGCGCGGCAGGTCCCACACCGGCACCAGTAGCCCGTGCGCCCGGAACATGCCCGCGAACTTCGTGCCCTCGCCGAGGGTCAGCGTCCCGGCGCCGCCGAGCCGGGACAACGCGGTCAACGCCGCGTCCTCGCCGTCAGGGAGCACCCAGCGGATGTGCGCCCGGTCCGGAACCTGGCACCAGTACGCCGCCGGCGCCGCCGCCATCCGCGCAGTCGGATAGACCGCCTCGTTGGCCTTCTCCATGCTGGCCTGCACGTTCGGGTCGTCGGCGGCGCCTTCATCGAGCCAGAAGTCGAAGCCGTCGTACAACGTGATGTCCAGCGCGCCGTCGATCAGCACGTCCTGGAGCCTCGGGCCGGGCCCGGGCAGCGACGGCACGTCGACGGTCTTGCCGGCCTCGGTGGCGAGCGCGGAGATCAGTGCGGCGGCGAGGTCCCGGCTGACATCGCCGGAGTTGAACTGCCGCTGCAGTCCGATGAAGATCCGCCCGTCGGGCTTGGTCATCGCCGGCCACGCCAGAGGCAGCACGGTGGCGAGGATGACTTCCCGCTCACCGGCCTGCTCAGCGTACGGGCCCGCGAGCGTCAACGGGGCGGTGGCCGCGGGAACCAGCTCCCGCATCGCGATCCACTGGATCTCGTCGGCGAGCCCCTCGAACGGGCGCGGCACGAAGACGTCGCGCACCTTCAGTTTCTTCTCGGGGCGGCGGGGGGCTTTGCCTGCGGTGTTCCGGCGCTTGCTCACGGCGACACAGCTTAGACGCACCGTGTACGCGCCGGCACGCACACCCGGTGCGGGCACTGATTCGCCGGGGCGGCTCGCGCGGCAGCGCGCGCCTGCGGAAACGGGTCAGGACGCGACCCGGGACACCTGGCCCAGCCACGCCCAGACGCAGCGACCCGTGCCGCTCGGCGTGATGCCCCAGCGCGCGGAGAGCGACGCCACGATCGCCAGCCCTCGTCCGGTGAGGGAGTCGGGCCCGACCCGGCGCAGCTGCGGACTCTGCGGCGATCCGCCGTCGGTAACGCTGATGTGCAGACCGCGGGGGTACGTCTGCCAGTCGACCAGGATCACCCCGCCGGCGAGCGGACGGGCGTGGTTGATGGCGTTGCCGACGAGCTCTGTGGCGACCGAGGCCGCGTCGGCGAGCAGGTCGACGCCGAGCCGGTCGGCGTGCTCTGCGAGGTGGGCGCTGAGTTCTCTGCGTACGACTGAGGCGCTACGGGGGTGGTGAAGCACCGCGACGCTGCGGCGGGCAGCCGGCCCCGCCCACTGCGCACCCCGTTCGAGGAGCGGGCTCGGCACGGAGGACGCATAGAAGCGCTGGCCGAAGGCATGCCGGGCCGACAGCTGATCAACCTCTGACCAGTCGCCCCGTGACGGCCGCACCGATGCCTCCCGTCATTTCACGCCACGTGAGCAGTTCGTTACACTCACGTGAACAAATGCCTCAAATCGACCGTACCGCCACATCGCTCATATCGCACCTTCAGACATTGAGGAGCCACACGAATTTCATGATTGACACCCGCGCCCGCGCTCGCAATCCCCACCGCGGTGAAAGCGCCGTCCACGCGCGCCGACCCTTTTAGATGATCTCGCCGGGAGCGCCGCCATCGTTCACCACGGGCCGACCCGCCTGGGCCCAAGCCCGCATCCCGCCATCCAGGTTGGTCACGTTGTCTCGACCGAGGTTCTGCAGGTACGCCACCACCTGAGCCGACCGCCCACCCATCCGGCAGACCACCACGACGTCACCGTCGGCCGGCACCTCGTCCAGGCGCGCCGGAATCTCCTGCATCGGAACGTGCTGCGCGTCGGGAGCGCGCCCGGCCGACCACTCCTCGGGCTCGCGCACATCGAGCACGTGAGCGCCCTTGGACACCTCGTCAATGGTCACGGTAGGAACGGACTGCTGAAACACACGACCCCCTCAGTTCTCGCCCCAAGGCAGACAATAACCCGAGCGACGCCAGTTTCAGCCTGCGGCTGAGCTCACGTGAGTGAGTTGACGCGCTTGGGATGTTCGATCACCCATTGATCGAGAGTCTCCTCCCGCACCGCCTCGAACAGGCTGGGCGCCGGATCGACCAGCACGGCGTACCAGACACCGTTGTTGCGGCCCACCGTCGGCGCCGTGATCGCCGTGAGGTCACCGGGGCCGATCCCGCGGAGCGTGAACGCCAGGGCCGCCACCGGGACGCTGTTGTCGATGGTCAGCGATTCGCCCGCGGCGCGGATGACCCGGTCCAGCTTGCCGAGATCCCGGTGCAGGTCCTGGCTCCGCGCCTGCTTCACGATCGCCTTCAGGAACTGCTGCTGGTGCCGCATCCGGGCGTAGTCGCCGTCGGTGAACTGCTTGCGCTGCCGCACGTAGTCCAGCGCCTCACGCCCGTTCAGGTCCTGGCAGCCCTTCTTGAAGGTCCGGTACGGCTTGTGGATCGACTTGAAGCTGTCGGTCCCCTTGGGCGTCTCGACGCACAGG
>WHSM01000372.1 GCA_009380105.1 Micromonosporaceae bacterium | reverse complement strand
GGGCTGACCTGGAGCCGCTCGGCGAGTTCGGAGGCGGTGAGCCGGCCGGTGTCGGCGGCGAGCAGCGCGACGAAGACCCGCGCCGGCATCCGCGCCATTCCGGCGTCCGCGAGCACCCCTGCCATGCGCTCGACGAAGCGCGTGACGGCCTGCTCATCGCGGCCGGACCCGGCGCGGCTGGACCCGGCGCCGCCGGAGGCATGTCGGTCCGGGTGCTCCCGGTCGGCCATCGGGTCTCCTCACTCGATCCACATCCCGGCGTGCGCCTCCCCACCACGCCTCTCGCCCGGGCGGCAGCTTAGCCCGCCCCACTCCATTCACGAATTTCTGAAACCACCGTAGCTTCTCGGGCGCCTCGGTCGTCTGCGACAGCCCGGAGCGGGCGGGCGCCCGCGCTGTCGGCCCGGCGTGGCGGCGCCGGGAATGTCAGACCGCCGGCTTAACGTCGGCGGCGTGCCAGAACCGCCAGCGGCCGCCCGGCCCGTCTACGTGCAGGGCGCTTTCGACGAGCTGGACGAGCCGCTGCGCGAGACCACATTCGCGGTGTTCGATCTGGAGACCACCGGAGGTGTCGCAGACGGCGCCGGGATCACGGAGATCGGCGCGGTCAAGGTGCGCGGCGGCGAGGTGCTCGGCGAGTTCTCCACGCTGGTCAACCCGGGCGTCGGCATCCCGCCGTTCATCGCGGTGCTCACCGGCATCACCGACGCGATGGTGTGCGAGGCGCCGCGGATCGACTCGGTGCTGCCGAGCTTCCTGGAGTTCGCCCACGGCGCGGTGCTGGTGGCCCACAACGCGCCGTACGACATCGGCTTCCTGAAGGCCGCCTGCGCCGCGCACGGCTACCCCTGGCCGGGCTTCCGGGTCGTCGACACGGTGCAGTTGGCGCGCCGCGCGTTGATGCGCGACGAGACGCCGAACCACAAGCTGTCCACGCTGGCCCGCCACTTCCGCGCCGCGACCGAGCCCTGCCACCGGGCGCTCGCCGACGCCCGCGCCACCGTCGACGTCCTGCACGGGCTGATCGCCCGGGTCGGCAGTCTCCGGGTGCAGACGCTGCCGGAGCTGATCGAGTTCAGCCGCGCGGTCAGCCCGGCACAGCGCCGCAAGCGCCACCTGGCCGACGGGGTCCCGGCCTCCTCCGGGGTGTACGTGTTCCGCGACGGCAACAACCGGGCGCTGTACGTCGGGACCAGCCGCAACCTCGCCACCCGGGTGCGCAGCTACTTCACCGCCAGCGAGACCCGCGCCCGGATCTCCGAGATGCTCGCCGCCGCCGAGCGGGTGGAGACCATCGAGTGCGCGCACTCGCTGGAGGCGGAGGTGCGGGAGCTGCGCCTGATCGCCGCGCAGAAGCCGCCGTACAACCGCCGCTCGAAGTTCCCGGAGCGGGTCAGCTGGCTGAAGCTGACCGTCGAGCCGTACCCGCGGCTGTCGCTGGTGCGCGAGCTGCGCGATGACGGGGCGACCTATCTCGGGCCGTTCTCGTCCCGGCGCACGGCCGAGCTGGCGATGGCGGCGGCGCACGACGCCGTGCCGCTGCGGCAATGCACCCAGCGGCTGAGCACCCGGCGGACCAGCCCGTCGTGCGTGCTCGCCGAGATGGGGCGGTGCCCGGCGCCGTGCGAGCTGCAGATCTCCGTTGACGACTACGCCCGGCACGCCGAGGTGTTCACCAGCGCGGCCACCGGCGACCCGGCGGTGCTGCTGGACCGGCTCCTGGAGCGGATCGGGACGCTCGCCGCGGCCCAGCGGTACGAGGAGGCCGCGACAGTCCGGACCCGGCTGGTCGCGTTCCTGCGCGCCGCGGTGCGGATGCAGCGGCTGACCAGCCTCACCGCGATCGGCGAGTTGGTCGCGGCGCGGCCGTCGCCGGCCGGCGGATGGGAGCTGTCCGTGGTGCGGCGGGGCCGGTTGGTCTCCGCGGGGGCGTCGCCGCCGGGCGCGCACCCGCAGCCGACCTTGGACGCGCTGCTCGCCTCGGCCGAGACCGTCGCGGCCGGGCCCGGTCCGACGCCGTGCGCGAGCGTCGAGGAGACCGAGCGGATCCTGGCGTGGTTGGAGCGGGAGGACACCCGGCTGGTGCGAGCTGACCTGGGCTGGGCGTACCGGGTCTCGGGAGCCGCGCGGTGGCGGAGCCTGTTGGAGCGGGCCGAGTCCGCCGCGTCGGCCGCTGACCCGTTCGGCGACCGCGGCCTGAGCGCCTGACACCCGCCCGTCCAGGCGCCCGACGCGGCCGCGCGAGAAGCAGATCGCCTCAGGCGCGACATTGAGCCGAAGGGACCGCACTGTGTGTCCGTCCGGTTGACGCGATCATTCACTACCATGAAAGCCACATGGCGCCCGTGATCGCCGCACGATCGGGAGGTGGCTGGAGTTGGACACCGACGCCGATCCCGTCGCGCCCAGCGACGCCTCCAGCGCGACGTCGCCGCCCGACAACGGGCAGGCTCCCGAGTCCACGACCCCTGAACCCGACCGCGCCGGCCCGGCCGTGGTGAACACCCGCAGGAGCGGAGCCGAGGAGCGGGCCAGCCCGCCCGGCGACACACTGGCGCGCCTGGTCCGTGCGGTGCTGCCGTGGCCCTCACGTCCGCACTCCCCGTACGAGAAGCTGGTGCGCGTCCACCGGAGCATCCACCCGAAAGCGAACCTGCCACTGCTCCACCACGCCCACCACGTGGCCCACAAGATGCACGACGGCCAGGTGCGGCGCAGCGGAGAGCCCTACATCAGCCATCCCATCGCCGTGGCGCGGATCCTGGCCGAGCTGGGCATGGACACGACCACGCTCGTCGCTGCCCTGCTGCACGACACGGTCGAGGACACCACGTGCACCCTGGAGGCGCTCCGCAAGGACTTCGGCGACTCCGTGGCGCACCTGGTCGACGGGGTGACCAAGCTGGACGGCGTGTTCTTCGGCGCGTCCGCTGAGGCGGAGACGATCCGCAAGCTGATCATCGCCGCCGGCGAGGACGTCCGGGTGATCGTGATCAAGCTGGCGGACCGGCTGCACAACATGCGCACCCTCAGGTTCAAGTCCCGGCCGTCGCAGGTGCGCAAGGCCCAGGCCACCCGGGACGTGCTCGTCCCGCTCGCCGACCGGCTCGGCATCCACGTCTTCAAGCGGGAGCTGGAGGACCTGGTGCTCGCGACGCTGGATCCGGAGGCATACGAGTGCATCGACCGGCATGTCAACGCCCAGCCCAGCCGCGCCGGCTACCTGCGGACCGTCATGGGCGAGCTGGCCTGTGAGCTGCGGGCGGCGCGGGTGCACGCCACGGTCACCGACCGGCCGCGCCACTACTGGTCGATCTACTCCGACATGCAGAGCAGCCCGTCCCGCCAGCCGCACGACATGCCCCGCATCGTGATCCGGGTGGCCGGCGACATGACGGACTGCTACGCGGCGCTAGGCGCGGTGCACGGGCTCTACCGGCCGGCGCCCGGCCGGTTCAAGGACTTCATCGCCACCCCGAAGTTCAACCTCTACCAGTCGCTGCACACCACGGTGATCGGGCCGGACAACGAGCCCCTCGAAGTCCTGGTCCGCACCGAGGAGATGCACCACACGGCCGAGTACGGCGTCGTCGCCCAGTACCGCGGACGCGACCTGAGCGAGCCGCACGAGAAGGCCGCCAGCTCCCGGACGGAGCTGGACTGGCTGCGCCGGCTGCTGGACTGGCAGCGCGAGACCTCCGACTCCTCGGAGTTCCTGGCATCCCTGCACAGCGACCTGTCGTCCGGGCAGATCCAGATCTTCACCAGCGGCGGCGACCAGATCATGCTGCCGACGGGCGCCACGCCGGTCGACCTGGCGTACGCCATCTCCACGCCGACCGGAGACCGCTTGATCGGCGCGTACGTCAACGGCCGCCTCGCCACGGTCACCGCGATGCTCGACGACGGCGACGTGGTGGAGATCATCTCGGCGAGCGGCAACGACTACCCCGGGCCGTCGCGCGAGTGGCTGAGCGCGGTGCGCACCCCGCAGGCGCAGCGACAGATCAACCAGTGGTACGACGGGCGCGACGCCGACTCGGGTGACGGCGAGTCAGGCGCGTTGACCAGCAAGATCCAGGCTGGGCGACTCGCCGTCAGCATGGCGCTGCGCCGTCGCGGCCGGGCCCTGGCCGGAGACGCGCCGCTGATCAACCTGGCCCGGAAGCTGGGGTACCCGGACGCGGAGGCGTTGTTCGTGGCGATCACGGAGACCCGCCTGCGCGCCGAAGAGATCGCCGAGCAGCTCATCGCCTCCGTCGACCGCACCGCGCCTGACTCGGCCGACCGCGCCTGACTCGGCCGACCGCGCC
>WHSM01000144.1 GCA_009380105.1 Micromonosporaceae bacterium | reverse complement strand
GACCCCGGCCACACCACAGACCGTGGATCACGGATCGAAGGCATCGGGCGGCCCAGGGTCGAGCCGTCCTTCGTGCCGTCCATCGTGGACCGGATGGTCCAGGTGCCCGACGCCGCCTCGCTCGCCGCGATGCGGGTCGCCTCGGAGCTGTTGGGCCGACGCGTCGGCGGCTCGACCGGCACCAACCTGTGGGGCGCCTTCGGCTTGATCGCCGAGATGCGCGCGGCCGGCCAGACCGGCAGCGTCGTCACGCTGCTCTGCGACTCCGGCGAGCGGTACGCCTACACGTACTTCAGTGACGAGTGGGTCGCCGAGCAGGGCCTGGACCTGCGGCCCTACGTCGAGACCGCGCAAAGTTTCCTGGCGACGGGAGAGTGGCCCACCTAGATCCGGGTGGCCAGGCCAGGGTAGTGGCGGACGTAGCCGTCCGGGTCGAACTCCAGGTCCGCGGTGAAGTCGCCGGTGGTGGTCGCCCGCTGCCACATCAGATCGCCTGTGAATCGCTCCATGGCCCCGACGCTAGCCACGTTCGCCGCGTCGCGCGGGAAACCCGACGACGCGCGGTCGCGCCTCAGCCCTGGGCACGGATGAGAGAGAGGAGGTCTCGCAACGATTCGCTGGCGGTGCCCGGCGGGGCGACTTCGTCCAGCGCCTTCTCGGCGCGGCGCAGCGTCTCCCGGGCCGTCGCCTCGGCCTCCTCGCGCACCTCCAACCGGCGGAAAAGGTCGAGCACCCAGTGCGTCTCGTCCTCCTCCAGTGGCGCGGAGCGCGCGTACAGGGCGATGAGCCGGCGTGCGTCAGGGCCTAGGGCCCGCGCGGAGGCGATCACCGCCGGCAGGCCGCACTTGCGTTCCTGGATGTCGCGGGCCGGCTTGCCGGTGGTCTTCGTGTCCCCCCAGACGCCGGCCACGTCGTCGTGCATCTGAAACGCCTCGCCGAGCAGGCGACCGAAGTCATGTAAGCCTTCCTCGACGTGCGGCGGCGCGTCAGCGGTGAGCGCGCCGAGCCGCGCCGCGCAGCCGAACAACGCGCCGGTCTTCCTGGCGATCATGGCGCGGTACCGGTCCAGCCCGAGGCCGGGTTCGGCCTGAAGCGTCATGTCGAGAAACTGCCCCTCGCAGAGACTCATCACCGCCTGGCTCAGCGCTCTCGTCCCCCGGCACACGTGCTCGGGCGTCAGATCGTGGCTGGCCAGCGCGGCGTAGGCGAGCGCGAGCAGTCCGTCGCCGACGTTGATGGCGTGAGGCGCCCCCCAGACGGACCAGACCGTCGGCCGGGACCGCCTGTGGTGGCTGTTGTCCTGGATGTCGTCGTGCACCAGCGAGAAGTTGTGGACGAGTTCGACCGCCATCGCCGCGGGAACCGCCTTGTCGACCGCGCCGGTGAGGGACTCGTGCACGAGCAGGCACAGGCACGGCCGGAGACGCTTGCCGTGGTTCCCGTCCTGGATGTCGAACCGTTCGTTCAGCCATCCCAGGTGGTACGCCATCATGTTGTAGTACCGGTCACAGGAGTCCGTTGCGGCGACCAGGCCGCGCAACCTGGCGTCCAGGTCGCTGTTGAGCTCCGCCAGTTTCGCTTTCAGCCCCATCCGTGCTCCCTGCGTGATCTGTCGAGGCGGCCCTAGGCCTCCCGAGCGCCGTCCGCGTCGTCAGGGCGCCGTCCCGGATCGGGTCGCAACCAGGCGGGCAACGAGAACGTCACGTCCTCCGAGGTCGCCTCGAAGTGCCGCACGTCCTGGTAACCCACCTTGGCGAGGCGGCCCAGCACCCGGGTGACGAGGATCTCCGGCGCGCTGGCTCCCGCGGTGAGCCCGACCGTCTCCACCCCGTCCAGCCAGGCCTCGTCCAGGAAGGTCTCGTCAGGCACCAGGTGGGCTTCAGTCCCGGCCTCCCTGGCGACCTCCACGAGGCGGTTGGAGTTGCTGGAGTTGCGGGCGCCGACGACCAGGACGAGTTCGCACTGCGGCGCGATCAGCTTGACGGCCACCTGGCGGTTCTGGCTGGCGTAGCAGATGTCGCTGGTGGGAGGGCCCTGGACGTCGTCGAAGCGCTCCCGCAACGCCTCGACGACGTGCCTGGTGTCATCGACGGCCAGGGTGGTCTGGGTCAGATAGCCGATCGGGATGTCCCGCGGCAGGCGCAAGGCGTCGAGCGCCTCCACGGAGTCGACCACGACCGTCCGTTCCGGCGCTTCGCCGGCGGTGCCTTCGACCTCCTCGTGCTCGGCGTGGCCGATCAGGACGATCATGCGGTCTTGCTGCGCGAACCTCCGCGCCTCCGTGTGCACTTTCGTCACCAGCGGGCAGGTGGCGTCGATGACCCGCAGGTGGCGCTCGGCCGCGTTCCGCCGCACCTCCGGTGACACGCCGTGCGCCGACAGCACGCAGATCGCGCCGGCCGGCGCCTCCGCCTCCGACTCGACGAATACCACGCCGCGCGCTCGGAACTCCTCCACCACGTGCTGGTTGTGCACGATCTCCTTCCGCACGTACACGGGAGGGCCGTGCAGTTCGAGGGCGCGTTCCACCATGTCGACCGCCCGGGTGACTCCCGCGCAGTAGCCACGAGGGGCGGCGAGAACCACACTGCGTCGTCTGGTTTCGTTCGGGCTGTCAGGGTGGCTTTGGCTTCCGTTCATGGCGTAGTCCAGACTGAGGTAGTCGGGTCAGGACCAGGCGTCTGCTTCCTTTCCGCTCTCCCGGCTCTGGCGCCGCGATCAACGCAGCCGCGCCCAGAGCGTCTCCAGCGCTCGCCGGGTGACGGTCGGCTTGTAGCTCGGCGAGTCGTCTGTCAGGGAAAGGCCTGGCGCCCGCTTCACCAGCGTTTCGAGTGCGGTGATGCCTTCCATGCGAGCCAGCGCCGTGCCCAGGCAGTAGTGGGGGCCGTGCCCGAACGCGATGTGCGGATTCGGAGTCCTGCGCAGATCCAGCCGATCGGGGTCGGTGAAGACCTCAGGGTCGCGATTTGCCGCCGCGATCACGCTGACCACGATGTCGTTCTCCTGGAGCTGCCGACCTCCCACCTCGATGTCGACACTCGCCGCTCGAGTGATGAGCTGCGCCGGTGGGTCATAACGCAGAAGTTCCTCGAACGCCAGCGGCCACAGATCGGGATCGTCCCGTAGAAGGTTGAGTTCGGCGGGATTCCTCAGGAGGGTGAGGATGGCGTTGCCCGCGATACTGGCGGACGTCTCGTGGCCGGCGACGAGAAGGATGATGCTGCTTGAGACGAGTTCGTCGACGGTGAGCCTTCTGCCATCCTGCTGAATCTGGATGAAGTCGGTGAGCAGATCGTCCTCCGGATGACTGCGGCGCTCAGCGACAAGCTCTCGTAGATAGTCTGAGAACTCTTCCCTGGCTCGGGTGCTCCGCTCGACCACCTCCTGGGACAGACCCATAGCCACGTCCAGGCCCTCCACTATCGGCTCTATCCAGTTGCGGAACATCGTGCGATCGCGGGTCGGAATTCCGAATATCTCGCAGAAGACGATGGTGGCCAGCGGATAGCAGAAATCCCGCATGAGCTCGACCTGCCCGGCATCCAGGGCGTCGTCCAGCAGGCCGTCCACGATCCGTTGGATCGTCGGCTGGAATCGGCGCACGGCGGCGGGCGCGATCGCTTTGGCGACGGCCTTCCGCAGTTTGACGAAATCCGCCCCGTCCCCGTCCGGCGTGCTCTGCACCGCCTCGTCGGAGTAGCAGCGCACGTTCTCGACGTTCCTGAATCGCGGGTCTTCAAGGGCGAAGAGGCAGTCGCGATGCCGGGTCAGCAGCCAACTGCCGCTCTCGTGTCGGTATACCGGCGCGGCCTCACGGAGGCGACGGTACCAACCGTACGGATCTTCGTGGAATTCCGGGGAATTATGGTCGAAGGGGATCTCGGCGTCCGACACCTGTTGTGACATGCTTCCTCCCAGAATTCGCGCCGTAACTCGCAGTCCGTGCTGTCTCCTTCATGCCTGCGGCGTCGGGACAGCAGCCTCGCTCGCGGGGTGTGATGTGCCGCTCGTATGTCGGCGTTCGTTGTACCGAGGGGACATCTGGTACCACTCGACCACGCCGCTCATCCACGATTCGAGCAGTGCGAGGTGGCGCTTCAATTCCCCCGTCACGTCAAGTCCCATCTCGGGCAACCGGGATTTCAGCTCCAGATAGGACTCGATCTCCGTGCGGCACATGTCGGCGACATGCTCAGCCGCCTCCTGCGCGCCACATCCGTGCTCGCGCTGCACAATCCGCACCAGGCTGTGAACGCCGCCCTCAGCTTGCTCGCGCTCAAAGGAGAACAGGTCGTTCAGCCAGCTTCCGTAGTTGCACGCCATGTTCTCCAGTTCTCTGACAGCGAGGTGATTGGACACCTCGCGAGGCAGGCGCACGCTGGCCAGCGCGGCGCTGACGCGGTAGGACGGGAAGAACGCGCTGGTTTGGCGGCGCATCGGCAGGTAGACCCCGATCCGGGGAGGCCGGCCGCGGCGGCTGTTGCCGATCTCCCACAGGTTCGAGCACAGGAACGCGCTGAGGTCCTGGATGAAGGGCCCCGGCTCCCACGACGGGTTCACTGCCAGGATGGAGGACCGGATGTCGCGGGCGGCCGCCACGATCGAGCCCGTGACGGCCTCCGCCGCTGCCTTCCTGGGGGCGGCCGGCTCGGCCGGGGAGCCGCTGAGTGCTGCCAGGATCCGGGACTGGACTCTGGCGACCCTCGCCAGTTGGTCGTCGTCGTTGTCCCGGATCGGCTCCACCAACAGGTCGTCGTACGCGAACAGCCACGCCGTCCACACGGCGCCGACCTTCACCGCCTCCGCCGAGGCCTGCGGGTGCACGTAAGCGCTGAGGTGGCCGACGCGATTCTTCCGCAGCCCGAGGAGGGCGCCGGACAGTCCGAACCGGGTGGCCCACTCGGCGACGTGGCTCTCCGCGGCCTCCGCATGGGGGCTGAAAGCCGACGGCAGCGGACAGTGGATCTTCGGAACCGTGATTGTCGGCATGGCACGCGCCTTTCGCCGGCGACCGTTGCCCAGCCTGGGTCAGGCGTGCACCGTCGCGCGGGAATCGCTCGCGCTGGCGCTGTCCTGCCCCGATTCTTGGTACGCCTTGTAGGCGTAGTACGCCGTGAGCAGTCCGCCGGCAGCGATCACCCAGCACATGAAGGTGTGCTGAACGCCGTACGCCTGCCACCTGGTGATCGTCGGCTCGAGGTTCATGACGATCATGAAGATCCCGAACACGCCGATGCCGAGGTGCGCGCGGCGGCTCCCCCGCAGGGAGTGGGCCACGACGAACCCGAGCACCAGAATGATGACCGGCACGGCGTAGTGGAAGATCGGCATCTCCAGATCCTTCAGCCACTGCGGCGAGTGCTCGTCAACGTTCTTCCCACCATGGGTGATCAGGTCGTAAAGGCCGATGATCAGTGTGACGCTGAGCAGGCTCAACGCCCGGGTCACATTCCACGAGGTGCTACCGTTCGCGCTCACGGTCTCCTCCATTCACGTTGGTCTACCCTGCAAATCGCAGCGACCGTATGTGTGGGTACGCCACTGGACCGTCTCACCTGCTGTCGCGTGAACGTCGCGGCGTCACAGAGCGTCGGGGCAATGGTTCCGTCCGTCTATGGGCCGAGCAGGCCACCGGTGCGCCGCGTCGCGGCCCGGCGCGGAGAGTTGGCTGGTAAGCCGGTTTCTGGACGGCGCGGCGGGGTCAGGACAGCGTCGGCGGCCGCGTCTGACAAGTCTTCGCCGGCTCCGCTGGGCAGCCGCGGAAGGTTCCGGAGCGTGCTGGCGAGTTCACGCCACGTACGACGGCGCGTCGGCCCCCCGGCGGGTGGCCAGGAAGGCGGGCGGAGCGGCGCGCTGTAAGGATGGCATTCATGAGTCACCCCTTATCAGCCTTGGGTCTGGCGGAGCTGCGGGAACGCGGCAGCGTCAAGTGGCGCTGGTTCCCGCCCGACGTGCTCCCCGCCTGGGTCGCCGAGATGGACACCCCGCTCGCCCCGCCGATCACCGACGCGCTGGTCGCCGCGGTCCGGCGCGGCGACACCGGCTACGCGACGCCCGCGGGACTTCCGGAGGCATTCGCGGAGTTCGCTTCGCGGCGGTACGGCTGGCAGCCCGACCCGGCGCGCATGACCCTGATGCCCGACGTGATGCGCGGGATCGTCGAGACGCTGACCGTGATCACCGAGCCGGGGGCCGCGGTGGTGGTGAACACCCCGGTGTACTCGCCCTTCTTCTTCTGGCTGGAGCACATGGGCCGGCGGGTGGTGCAGAGCACGCTCCGGCTCACCGACCACGGCTACCGCCTCGACCTGGACCGGCTGGAGCGCGACTTCGCGGCCGGCGCGGCGGCGTACCTGATGTGCAATCCGCACAACCCGACCGGCGCCGTGTTCACGCGCGAGGAGCTGCTCGCCGCGGCCGAGCTCGCCGACCGCCACGGGGTGCGGGTCGTCGTCGACGAGATCCACGCTCCGTTGACGTACCCCGAGGCGCGCCATGTGCCGTTCGCGTCGTTGCCGGCCGAGGCGGCCCGGCGTTCCGTGATCGCCGTGTCGGCCTCGAAGGCGTGGAACCTGGCCGGCTTGAAGGCCTCGCTCCTGGTCGCCGGCCCCGACGTGTGGCCGGACGTGCAACGGATCCCCGAGGAGATCTCGTACGCGGCCAGCATCTTCGGAGTGGTCGCCTCCGAGGCGGCGTTCCGTGACGGCGAGCCGTGGTTGGACGAGCTGCTCGCCGACCTCGACGCGAACCGGGCGCGGCTCGGCTCACTGCTCGCCGACCACATCCCTGAGATCGGCTATCACCCGCCGCAGGGCACGTACCTCACCTGGTTGGACTGCCGGTCGCTGCGGCTGCCTGGCGACCCGGCCGAGATCTTCCTGGAGCACGGCAAGGTCGCGGTCAACTCCGGGCCGACCTTCGGCGACGGAGGCGATGGTTTCGTACGGCTGAATCTCGCCACCGCGCCCGACCACCTCGCCGAAGCGGTGCGCCGGATCGGTGTGGCGCTCCATGCCGTGTCGAACGGAACCAGTCAATGACGGAGGGCGCGACCATGCGGACGCGGCGCGCCACCCGTCCCGTCAGCTGATCTGGGGCCCGGATCCAGGATCGCCACGTGCACGGTGCTGAGACAGGGCCCTCGGACTGACCGGATCTCAGCGGGCCTCCTGGTCCCCGTTCTGCTCGTGGGCTTCGCGGGCGGGCTGGCCGTACGTGGTCCCCGGGTGTTGCGGCGGGAACTGGTGCGGACCGGGCTGTCCCGGGTGTTGCTGCCCCTGGTGCGGCGCCCCGGAGGTCGGCCCCCCGGAGCTCGGCGCGCCGGAGGTGGGTGCGCCGGAGGTGGGTGCCCCCGGGTAACCCTGCTGCGGGAACGGCTGCCCGGGCTGCGGGTACTGCGCCTGTGGCCCAGGCGGCGGGTAGCCCGGTTGCGGCGGATAACCCGGCGGCGGCTGTCCTTGCGGGGGATATCCCTGTTGTGGGGGGTATCCCTCCGGTGGGGGGTAACCCTGCTGCGGGGGGTAACCCTGCTGCGGGGCGTAGCCGGGCGGCGGTTGCGCGGGTTGCCCGTACCCCGGCTGCCCGTAATCCGGGTGCCCGGACTGCTGCGGCGCGGACTGCTGCGGCCCGGACGGCTGTTGACTCTGCGGCGGCGGGCCCCAGTAGTGTTGGCCGGCTGGCTGTTGGGTGGGCGCGCCAGGCTGACCCGGGGCACCCGGCTGACCCGGGGCGTGCTGCGCCGGTGGCGACTCCCACGTCGGCGACCCCCATCCCTCCCCTGATGCTGGAGGCCCGCTCTGCGGCGCCTGCCACGGCTGCTGGGGCGGAGCGGGCTGCCCTGGCGGGCCGTAGCCGCCCGGCCCGGTGGCCGGTGGCGGCACAGGTGGCGTAGGCAGTGGAGACGGCGGCTCCGGGGGCGGCGTCGGAGGCCAGGGATCGGGCCCCGGCGGAGGCCCAGGAGGCGTCGGACCGGGAGGGGGCGGCTCTGGAGTCGGTGGCGGCTCGGGCGTGGGCGACGGCCACGGCTGGGGTGTCGGCCGACCGGGAGGCGGCGGCTCGGCCGGCAGCGGTGGCCCCGTCGCCCCTATGCCGTGCCCTCGGTACACGGCCGGCTGCGGCGAGGTGAGATTCGCATACGCCACGTCCTGTGCCGTGGCTCGATGGGGCGTGCGCACCGATGCGACGCCGCGCGCCGGCTCGCTCGCGGACATGTCCGTGCCGCCGGCGAGGTTCCCGGCCGGCAGCGCGCTCGGCGGCCCGGCGTCCACGCCAGGCGGGTACGCCGCCCCCGACTCGGCCAGCAGGCTGCTCGGCGCGGGCTGCTGAGCAGGCGCACCCGACGGGTCGGGCACGCCTAGGGCGCCGGGCGTCGGCGGACCGCTGGATGCTGGCGGACCGCTGGGTGTCGGCGGAGCGCCGGGTGTTGGCGGAGCGCCGGACGCCGCGGCGGGGGGTTCGGCGAACGCCTGCCACGGTGGCATCTGCGTCGCGGCTTTGGCTTCGGAGATGGGATCGGCCTGGGGGGCGGGCGAGCCTCCCTTGTCCCAGTCGGCGGCGAAGTTCTCCCACGGCGAGGCCTGCTGCCCGGCGCCGGTGTCGCTGCCCGCGGCCGCGGCCGGCTCGCGAGGCGCCTCCTGGGCCGCGGGGGCAGCTTCCGCCTCGTCCTCCGCAGCTGTGGAGGAATACGCGCCACCGTACGGGTGGGGCATCTGGTCCGGCAGTGTGAAGCCGCGAGAGCTAGGCGGCGGCGCGTCTGGCGTGCTCTCGGCCGCTGGATCGGGGACGGCGACGGGCGGCGGCCTTGAATCGGCGGCCGCCACTACCGCTTCCGGCGTGGCGTCGGCGGGCGCTCCGAATCCCCCAACGCCTGCCGGCTCGCTGGGCGCCTCGTCGTCCGGCGTCACCCCGTCAGATCCGGCCGGCTCCGGCGCCGGCACCTCCGCGCCGGGCCACAGCGCTCCCGACTCCTCCGAGGGCTCCGGCGGTGGCGTGTACGCCTCCGGCAGATCCTCAGGGGGAGGCTCCGGGATCTGGGCGCCGATCGGCGGTAGCTCGTCCTCGGACGCGGGCGGAATGTCGCCAGGCTCGGTGGCAGGCGCGTCGGAAGGCGCCGGAGCCTCCTGCGGCGCAGGGCTTCCACCGTGCGCCGGGCTCTCGGCTGGCGTCGCGTCTTCGCCTTGCGCCGGCAGCGGCGGCCACGTGGGCGGGCCCTCGGAATGGGTTTCTGGGTCGCCGGACCCATTCTCGGCGCCGCTGGACGGCGGCTCCGGCTGGCCCGGCGAGCCCGCAGGTCCCAGAGGATCCGCCGGGTCGACGCCGAACTCAGCCGCCGCGCGGTCCGAGGCAGGATCGCCCGGGTACGCTCCGCCGCCACCCCACTCGCTCGCGGCGTCGCCCGGATCCGCCGGTCGGCCACTGCCGATCGCGCCTTCCGCGCTGTACGTGGCCTCAGCCTGCGGCTCGGGCTCCGGCGCCGCGAATGGCGTGCCGCAGCGAACACAGGCCGTGCCGCCGATCGGCGCCGGCTCACCGCACGCGGCACAGCTCCGCCTCTTCATCAGCCCTCCGATTTCAGCCTGCGTTGGCGGGCACGCAGGCGCGACAGCCCGTCAGACAAGACCGCCCCCACATACCACTCATAACACCGTGCCACATTCGGGCGAGGCAGGGGAGGTTACCTGATACGCCTTGGCGCCCCGCTCACACCTTACGGGGCGTTACAACCACTGCCGTGGATCGGTGGGCCTGCCGCCCAGACGCACCTCGAAGTGCAGGTGAGGACCGGTGGAGGCGCCGGTGGAACCGACTCGGCCGAGATAGTCGCCGACCGGGATCACCTGGCCTTTGCGTACCAGAATCTGAGACAGGTGCGCGTAACAGGTGGTCATCTGCTGGCCGCGCACCTGGGCGTGCGCGAGGCACACGTAGTTGCCGTACCCGCCGAACGGCCCGGCCTGCACCACTCGCCCCGCGGCGGCGGACCGCACCGGGGT